>NZ_JASHDW010000004.1:0-147733 GCF_047463435.1 Streptococcus mitis
ATTGTAGACTATATTGATTACTACAACAACAAACGAATTAAGGTAAAACTAAAAGGACTTAGCCCTGTACAATACAGAACTAAATCCTTTGCTTAAATTAATTGTCTAACTTTTTGGGGTCAGTACATTCTTGGGTATCTTTTTTAAAATAAACGGAAGACATGGGATTCGAACCCACGCACGCTGTTACACGCCTACCGCGTTTCCAACACGGCCTCTTAAGCCTCTTGAGTAATCTTCCAATACAACTACAACTTCAGCTCAACCAGCGGCTACTCAGCCAGCAGAAACTGGAGCTACTGACACTTCTAAATCAGAAGTTACAAGTCCAGAAATTAAACAAGCTGAAGCTGACGCTAAAAAAGCTGAAGGAAAGGTTACTGAAGCTCAAGCTAAAGTAGATACAACGACTGCAGCAGCTAAAGAAGCTGATACAAAACTTGAAGCAGAGAAAAAAGAAGCTGCTGAAACTGAAGCTGCAAAAACTGAAGCTGAAAAAGCTAAAACTGCAGCTGACGAAGAATTAGCTGCAGCAAAAACAAAAGCTGCTGAAGCTGACGCTAAAGCTAAAGAAGAAGCGAAGAAAGAAGAAGATGCTAAGAAAGAAGAAGCAGATTCTAAAGATGCTTTAACCGAGGCTTTAAAACAATTACCTGATGATAACGCATTACTCGACAAAAAAGCAAAAGAGGAATTGTTGAAGGCTGTTGAATCTGGTGAATTAAAAGCTGGTGATGTTCTTGCTGAATTAGCAGATGATAATGAAAAAGCTGAAGCTAATAAAGAAACTGAGAAAAAATTAAGAAATAAAGACCAAGCTAATGAAGCTAACGTTGCAACAACTCCAGCTGAAGAAGCTAAATCTAAAGATCAATTACCAGAAAACATTAAAGCTGGAATTGACAAAGCTGAAAAAGCAGATGCTGCTCGTCCTGCATCTGAAAAATTACAAGACAAAGCTGATGACTTAGGTGAAAAAGTTGATACGCTTAAAGAAGATGCTGATGCATTAAAAGCTGAAGAAGATAAAAAAGCTGAAGCTCTTAAAAAACAAGAAGATACATTAAAAGAAGCTGAAGAAGCTCTTAAATCAGCTACAGATAACGGTTCTGATTCTGATATTGTTTCTTCATTAGATAAAGCTGTTAAGGCGATTAAAAAAGAGCGTGATGCTGCACAAAATGCATTTGATCAAGCTGCTTCGGATACTAAAGCTGTTGCTGATGAGCTAAACAAACTTACTGATGAGTACAACAAAGCTCTTGATGAAGTAAAAGCTGCTAAAGAAAAAGAGGCTAACGAGCCAGCTAAACCAGTAGAAGAAGAACCAGCTAAACCAGCAGAAAAAACAGAAGCTGAAAAAGCTGCTGAAGCTAAAGCAGAAGCCGATGCTAAAGTTGCTGAATTGCAGAAAAAAGCAGACGAAGCTAAAACAAAAGCAGATGAAGCTACAGCTAAGGCAGAAAAAGAAGCTGCTGATGTAAAAGCTGCACAAACTAAAAAAGAAGAAGCAGATAAAGCTAAAACTGAAGCAGAAACTGAATTAGCTACAGCTAAAGCAGAAGCTGAAAAAGCAAAAGCAAAAGTTGAAGAACTTAAAAAAGAAGAAGCTGAAACTAGAACTGCTCTTAAAGATGCATTAGATCAATTAGAAAAAGATATCGATGCTGATGCTAAGATTACAAATAAAGAAGAAGCCAAAAAAGCATTAGGTAAAGAAGATATTTTAGCTGCAGTTGAAAAAGGCGACTTAACTGCAGGAGATGTTCTTAAAGAATTAAAAGGTCAAAATGAGACTGCTGAAGCTAACAAAAATCAAGATCCACAAGCAGACGAAATTGGCGCTACAAAACAAGAAGGAAAACCTCTTGCTGAACTTCCTACTGCTGATAAAGAAAAATTAGACGCTGCTTACAACAAAGAAGCTTCTAAACCAATCGTTAAAAAACTTCAAGATATCGCTGATGATATCGCTGAAAAAATTGAAAAATTAACTAAAGTAGCTGATAAAGACAAGGCTGATGCTACTGAAAAAGCTAAAGCTGTAGAAGAAAAAAATGCTGCATTAGATAAACAAAAAGAAACTTTAGAAAAAGCTAAAACTGCACTTGCAACAGCTAAGAAAAACAATGCTGAACAATCTATCCAAGATGGATTACAAGATGCTGTAACTAGATTAGAAGCTGCTGTTGCTTCTGCTAAAACTGCTGCAGATGAAGCTCAAGCTAAATTCGACGAAGTTAACGAAGTAGTGAAAGCTTACAAAGATGCAATCGATGAACTAACTGATGATTACAACGCAACTTTAGGTTATATCGAAAACTTAAAAGAAGTTCCTAAAGGTGAAGCACCAAAAGACTTCGCAGGTGGAGTAAATGATGATGAAGCAACTACTGAGCCTGCTAAGGAAGCGGATGAGGTTCCAACGGTTCCTAATGCTCCAGAATTCAATGGTGGGGTAAATCCTGCTGACGCTCCTACAGCTGAAGAAAAACCTGAATTCACAGGTGGAGTAAACGATGAAGAAGCGCCTACAACACCAGCAACTCCAGAGTTCAATAGTGGTGTAAATGATGATAATGCTCCTACTCAACCTAATAATCCTGAATTCAACGGAGGAGTAAATGATACAACACCTCCTACTGAACCTAATAAACCAGAGGGAGAAGCTCCAAAACCATCTAAACCTGAAACTTCAAACGGAGATGCACTTGTACAACCAGAACTTCCAGCATTCAAAGGCGGAGTTAACGCTGTTGAAGCTGCTGTTAATGAAATTCCAGAGTTTGGTGTTAATAACCCTGAAATCAAAAAAATCTTAGACGAAATCTCTAAAGTAAAAGAGCAAATCAAAGACAGCGAAGAAAATGAAGGTGTTGAAGATTATTATAAAGATGGATTAAAAGATCGTCTAGCTGATTTAGAAGATGCCTTAAATACTTTAATTAATAATAAAGCTGAGGTTCTATCTGGAAGTAATGATACAGAAGACTTAAAAGTCACACGCTATGTTGATATTGCTACTAACGCTGATATTTTGAATGCTGAAGAAGGTCATTTCAAAGGTAAATCAATTGCAGGTTATACTTTTGTGAAATCTGAAGAAAAAGATGGTATTATTACTAACTATTACAAAAAAGTAACTAATCACTATTCTACTCCAAATTCAGATCCAAGACTAACACCAACTCCTGGAAATCCTGTTCCAAATGAATCACAAGCTCCAACACCAGCTACTCCAGCAGCTGAAGCTCCAACACCAGCTTCAGCTACACCAACAACTCCTAGAACGGATGCTCCAGCTATGCCAACAGCTGAAACACCGACAACTCCTGCGGTTACACCAACTGTAGCAGGTACTAGCCAAGATAACACTTATCAAGCCCCAGCTGCAAAAGCAGATGATAAGAAAGAACTTCCTAACACTGGTGGTAAAGATAATGTTGCAATTGCATCATTAGGATTCCTTGGATTACTCCTTGGTGCCCTTCCATTTGTGAAACGCAAAAACTAATTAGTTGAAGATATAAAAGAGAAGGATTTATGACCTTCTCTTTTTGTGATATGGACTATAGTGAGAGTTCTGTTGAAAAGAAGAAAAAAGTGAACAAAACGATGTTTCAGATTTGTTCACTTTTATTCTATAAACTTACAATAGTGCCTCAAATTCAGCGACGGTTATGCCCAACTGCTGGCTGGCAACCTCGGAAGTCAGGAGACCTTGACGAACCATGTCTAAGAAGGCAAAAAGTTTCCCTTCTTCCCTTCCTTCAACTTTCCCACGCTCTAAACCTTTTTCTTCAGCTTGTTCCAAGGCATAGTCCTGTGCTAACAAGGCTTGTTCTTCGCGTCTACGCTGTTCACTAAACATTTTCCTGTCCTCCTCGGACCAGCTCTTGTAGTCTAGCAGTTGGTCTGCCTGACTGATGGCTCGCTCGGGTTGCTGGGTAAAGGGTTTGTTCCCGAAAAACTCCAACCACGGCTTGCGAACCTTGTCTTTGCTGGTTTCTCTATATTTTTTTAATTCCAAGAATGCCATCTTGACTAGATGGTTTTCTTGTTCATTGTTTGTGATGGTTAAGACCTCACCTGTCGTATCCTCTCGCATACTAAAACTGTGGAAGGCCAAATCATCTGAGAAGTAATTGCTGTCCACAATTGCAATAGCGTATACTGGTGCAATATGCTTGTAACTCTGATGAGTATCACCTTCACGCTGACGAATTTTTTCTAGATTTTGATTGACCTGACTGCACAGATAAGCCCACAGGCGATTGATGAAAAAATTCTGATGATGAACCTGAATCTCAATGATTACTTGAGTTCCATTATCTAACTCCGCCAAGACGTCTATACTGGTATAGAAATCTTGGGCTGAATAAGGCAGGGAAGGTAGTACATGAATATTACTCCCCTCCAAAATGGTTACATTTTTGGCTGGTAAGTCCAGCATATCGCGAATAAATTGACAAGTGATTTCTGGATTACTAAATATTTTCTTAGCTACTAAGTCATTGGTCGGGCTGATGCCCGGATGACGTACAGTCATTCATTTCCTCCTTCTATTATACCACAGTCTTATACTCAATGAAAATCAAAGAGCAAACTAGGAAACTAGCCGCAGGCTGTACTTGAGTACGGCAAGGCGACGTTGACGTGGTTTGAATTTGATTTTCGAAGAGTATTAAATCTAGGTTTACTAGATTCACTGCCTCTATCTATTTATTCGGAAAAAGTATGAAAAATATTGGGTATGGCTCTTCCCAATGGTATTTTTCCCTGCTTTCCTTTATAATGGGTGTATGGATAAGAAAAAATTATTATTGATTGATGGGTCTTCTGTTGCTTTTCGGGCGTTTTTTGCGCTCTATCAGCAGTTGGACCGTTTTAAGAATGCGACTGGTTTGCATACCAATGCGATTTATGGTTTCCAGTTGATGTTGAGCCATTTATTGGAGCGGGTTGAGCCGAGTCATATTTTGGTGGCTTTTGATGCGGGCAAGACGACCTTCCGGACAGAGATGTATGCGGACTATAAGGGTGGTCGGGCTAAGACTCCTGATGAGTTTCGTGAGCAATTTCCTTTCATTCGTGAGTTGCTGGATCATATGGGGATTCGTCACTATGAGTTGACTCAGTATGAGGCGGATGACATCATTGGGACACTGGATAAACTAGCAGAGCAGGATGGTTTTGATATTACCATTGTTAGTGGGGACAAGGATTTGATTCAACTGACGGATGAGCATACGGTGGTTGAGATTTCCAAAAAAGGTGTAGCTGAGTTTGAGGCCTTTACGCCAGAATATCTCATGGAAAAGATGGGCATTACACCGACTCAGTTTATCGATCTCAAGGCGCTCATGGGTGATAAGTCGGATAATATCCCTGGAGTAACCAAAATCGGTGAAAAGACGGGTATCAAGCTCTTGCTGGAGCATGGCTCACTCGAGGGGATTTATGAGAATATAGATGGGATGAAGGCTTCTAAGATGAAGGAAAATCTTATCAATGATAAGAAACAGGCCTTTTTGTCAAAAACACTGGCGACCATTGATACCAAGGCACCGATTGAGATTGGTTTGAAGGATTTAGTCTATAGTGGTCCAGATGTGGAAAATCTTGGGAAATTCTACGATGAGATGGGCTTCAAACAGCTCAAACAGGCTTTAAATGTGTCATCAGCTGATGTCGCTGAGAGTTTGGACTTTACTATTGTTGACCAAATCAGTCAAAATATGCTGAGTGAAGAGTCTATCTTCCACTTTGAGCTTTTTGGTGAGAATTACCATACGGATGATTTGGTTGGATTTGCTTGGTCTTGTGGCGATAAGCTCTATGCTACAGACAAGCTTGAGCTTTTGCAAGACCCGATTTTCAAGGATTTTCTAGAAAAAACACCTCTGAGAGTGTATGACTTTAAGAAGGCTAAAGTTCTCTTGCATCGTTTGGGTGTGGATCTGCAGGCGCCCGCTTTTGACAGCCGTTTGGCTAAATACCTCCTTTCGACTGTGGAGGACAATGAAATTGCGACCATCGCTAGTCTTTATGGTCAGACTTATTTGGTTGATGATGAGACTTTCTATGGTAAGGGAGTCAAGAAGGCCATTCCTGAACGCGAGAAATTCTTAGAACATTTGGCACGTAAGATTGCAGTTTTGGTTGAGACTGAGCCTGTTTTACTTGAAAAACTCAGTGAAAATGGGCAATTAGAGCTTCTTTATGATATGGAGCAACCTCTGGCTTTTGTCCTTGCCAAGATGGAAATTGCTGGTATTACGGTCAAGAAAGAGACCTTGCTTGAGATGCAGGCTGAAAATGAGCTTGTCATTGAAAAACTCACTCAGGAGATTTACGAACTGGCTGGTGAGGAGTTTAATATCAATTCGCCTAAGCAGTTGGGAGTGCTTCTCTTTGAAAAATTGGGGCTACCTCTAGAATACACTAAGAAAACCAAAACTGGATACTCGACTGCGGTGGATGTCTTGGAACGCTTGGCTCCTATTGCGCCAATTGTTAAGAAAATTCTCGACTACCGTCAGATTGCCAAGATTCAATCTACTTATGTGATTGGCTTGCAGGACTGGATTTTGGCGGATGGCAAGATTCATACTCGCTATGTTCAGGATTTGACCCAGACTGGACGTCTGTCTAGTGTGGATCCAAACTTGCAAAATATCCCTGTTCGCTTGGAACAAGGTCGTCTCATTCGTAAGGCTTTTGTGCCTGAGTGGGAGGATAGTGTACTGCTTAGTTCGGACTACTCACAGATTGAATTGCGCGTTTTGGCACATATTTCTAAGGATGAGCACTTGATTAAGGCTTTCCAAGAGGGGGCAGATATCCATACTTCGACAGCCATGCGTGTCTTTGGCATTGAACGTCCTGAGGATGTGACTGCAAACGACCGTCGCAATGCCAAGGCTGTCAACTTTGGAGTGGTTTACGGGATTTCAGACTTTGGTTTGTCTAATAATCTGGGCATTAGCCGTAAGGAAGCCAAAGCCTATATTGATACCTACTTTGAACGCTTCCCAGGTATTAAAAACTACATGGATGAAGTGGTGCGTGAGGCGCGTGATAAGGGCTATGTGGAGACCCTCTTCAAGCGTCGTCGTGAGTTGCCAGATATCAATTCTCGCAACTTCAATATTCGTGGTTTTGCAGAGCGAACGGCCATCAACTCACCTATCCAGGGTTCGGCAGCAGATATTCTTAAGATTGCCATGATTCAGCTGGATAAAGCCTTGGTTGCAGGTGGTTATCAGACTAAGATGCTGTTACAAGTGCACGATGAAATCGTACTTGAAGTTCCTAAATCTGAATTGGCAGAGATGAAAAAATTGGTCAAACAAACTATGGAAGAAGCCATTCAACTCAGTGTTCCCCTTATCGCAGATGAGAATGAAGGGGCAACCTGGTACGAGGCTAAATAAAAAGGGGGCTAGTCCTCCTTTTTTGTAGTAGAATTATGCAAGCCTTTTCAAAATATGCTATACTGATGAAAAAGGAGGATTTCTATGAGTCAAGAATTTATCAATCCAAGTGATGGCGTGATTCGTCAGTATCTCGCAACGAGTAAAACCCTTGCTGTGGTGGGCTTGTCTGACCGTGAGGAAACAACGAGCAATCGAGTGACCAAGGAAATGCAGGCTCGGGGTTATAAAATCATTCCAGTCAATCCCAAGGTGGCAGGTGGCGAAATCTTGGGTGAAAAGGCTTATGCTAGTCTAGCTGAGATTCCTTTTCCTGTAGATATTGTCAATGTTTACCGTCGCAGCGAGTTTCTGCCTGATGTGGCGCGTGATTTTCTCAAAGCTGATGCCAAGATTTTTTGGGCACAGCTAGGACTTGAAAGTCTAGAAGCGGAAGAAATCTTGCGTGCTGGTGGATGTGATGATATCGTGATGAATCGTTGCATCAAGAGAGAACATACACGCTTGATTGAGGAAGCATAAGAAAAAGGTAGCTGATGGGCTACCTTTTGTGTTATACTCAATGAAAATCAAAGAGCAAACTAGGAAACTAGCCGCAGGTTGCTCAAAAAACTGTTTTGAGGTTGCAGATAGAACTGACGAAGTCAGCTCAAAACACTGTTTTGAGGTTGTAGATAAGACTGACGAAGTCAGTCACATACCTACGGCAAGGCGACGTTGACGTGGTTTGGAGAGATTTTCGAAGAGTTTAGAAAATACCGATAAGGGTCTGCATACCAAGACTAGTGAGGATGATGGCAATCCAGCAGATGGCTCCGAGAAGAATGGATTTTCCACTGGATTTGACCATAGCGACCAGATTGGTTTTGAGACCGATAGCACTCATGGCCATGACAATAAGGAATTTAGAGAGTTGTTTGAGAGGGGTAAAGAAACTACTGGACACACCTAGAGAGGTGAGTAGTGTAGTGAGGAGAGAGGCAAGGATAAAGTAAAGGATAAAAAGTGGGAAGACTTTTTTCAGTTGTAGGCTTTGCTTGTTTTCTTGTTGGCGACTTTGCCAGTAGGATAGAAAGAGCGTGATAGGGATAATGGCCAAAGTACGTGTGAGTTTAACAATGGTTGCAGACTCGAGGGTATTGGTCTGGTAGAGACTATCCCAGGCGCTAGCTGTGGCGGTTACAGAGGAAGTATCATTGACTGCAGTTCCTGCAAAGAGGGCGAAGCCGTCATTGGATAGATGAAGCCAGGTGCCGAGGGTTGGAAAGATGAGCGCAGCCAAGACATTGAAGAAAAAGATAACGGAGATGGCTTGGGCTACTTCCTTTTCCTTAGCATGGATAACGGGCGCTGTTGCCGCAATGGCAGAGCCCCCACAGATAGAAGAACCTACTCCAATCAAGGTAGCCAGTTTTGTGTCCAGTGCAAAGAAGCGCTGGAAAAGATAGGCAACAATCAAGGCTATTGAAATGGTGGACAGGATGACAGGGAGTGAAGATTGCCCAACTGCGAAGACTTGCGAGATATTGAGACCAAAACCAAGCAAGATAACGGCATACTGGAGCAATTTTTTAGAACTAAAGGTCAACCCAGCATCCAGTTGTTTATAGGACGAGAGAAAGGGATGTAGGAGCATGCCTATGAAAATGGCAAAAACGGGCGCGCCAATAACAGGGAAGAATCCTCCTAAGTACCAAGATAGAATGGAAATGAGAAGGCAGGCCAAGATGCCTGCTCCATTTTTTGATAGAAATGACATAAAAACCTCCAAATAGAATCTGTTACCATTATAGACCTGTAGAGAGGAAAAGTAAAATAGAAAGTGGAGCTAACAATTATTTGACAAGTAGTGCTAATTATGTAATAATAATCCTACAAGAACTGTAACGAAGTCTTGGCAAAAACAAAAATACCAGAGCTCCACCTCTGGTATTTCTTTTTGTCCAGTTACATTAAAACTAAACTCAGGTTATATTTTTTTGTCGCGCTTATCTAACCACTTTCTGACTATCCACTCAGAAATGACATTACCGGTAATAGTAATCAGTAATGGTGCTAGAATAACTGTAACGAAGATTAGCAAAAACTCACCTCCAAACTAAGTTCGTTAGTGGAGTTGCGACAAATCCATTTTAACATACTTCAATTTGTCATGCTAGCGTTATTCTATCATGTATTTTTGCGGTCGGGGGGCTTTTGTAGTATAATAGAGATACGTTTTGAAAGTAGGAGGTATCTATGGACTTAACTAAGCGCTTTAATAAACAGTTAGATAAGATTCAAGTTTCGTTGATTCGTCAATTTGACCAGGCTATTTCGGAGATTCCTGGGGTCTTGCGTTTGACCTTGGGGGAACCTGATTTTACAACGCCAGATCATGTCAAGGAGGCGGCTAAGCGGGCCATTGATCAGAACCAATCCTACTATACAGGGATGAGTGGTCTGCTGACTTTACGTCAGGCGGCCAGTGATTTTGTTAAGGAAAAATACCAACTGGACTATGCTCCTGAAAATGAAATCTTGGTTACAATTGGGGCGACAGAGGCTTTATCTGCCACTTTGACAGCTATTTTGGAAGAGGGAGACAAGGTACTCTTGCCAGCTCCTGCTTATCCAGGCTATGAACCGATTGTCAATCTAGTTGGGGCAGAGATTGTCGAGATTGACACGACTGAAAATGGGTTCGTCTTGACTCCAGAGATGTTAGAAAAGGCTATTTTGGAGCAAGGAGACAAGCTCAAGGCGGTAATTCTCAACTATCCAGCCAATCCGACAGGAATTACCTATAGTCGGGAGCAGTTGGAAGCCTTGGCAGCTGTTTTACGCAAGTATGAGATTTTTGTTGTCTGTGATGAGGTTTACTCAGAATTGACCTACACAGGCGAAGCCCATGTGTCTCTGGGAACCATGTTGAGAGATCAGGCTATTATTATCAATGGTCTATCTAAATCACATGCCATGACAGGTTGGCGTTTGGGTCTGATTTTTGCTCCTGCAGCCTTTACAGCTCAGTTGATTAAGAGTCACCAGTACTTGGTGACTGCCGCAAATACTATGACTCAACATGCTGCGGTAGAAGCCTTGACGGCTGGTAAAAATGATGCGGAACCTATGAAGAAGGAATACATCCAGCGTCGAGATTATATTATCGAGAAAATGACTGCTCTTGGTTTTGAGATTATCAAACCAGACGGTGCCTTTTATATCTTTGCTAAGATTCCAGCAGGATATAATCAAGATTCTTTTGCTTTTCTGAAGGATTTTGCTCAGAAGAAGGCTGTTGCCTTTATCCCTGGTGCTGCCTTTGGGCGTTATGGAGAAGGTTATGTTCGCCTGTCTTATGCAGCCAGCATGGAGACGATCAAAGAAGCAATGAAACGACTTGAGGAGTACATGAGAGAAGCATGATTCAGTCTATCACGAGTCAAGGCTTGGTGCTCTACAATCGTAACTTTCGTGAGGATGACAAGCTAGTCAAGATTTTTACAGAGAAGGCTGGCAAGCGCATGTTTTTCGTTAAACATGCTGGCCAGTCTAAGCTGGCGCCGGTTATTCAGCCCTTGGTGCTGGCACGATTTCTCTTGCGAATCAATGATGATGGGCTTAGTTACATTGAGGACTATCATGAGGTGATGACTTTTCCCAAGATTAATAGTGACCTCTTTGTCATGGCTTATGCGACCTATGTGGCAGCTCTTGCAGATGCTAGTTTGCAGGACAATCAGCAGGATGCTTCCTTGTTTGCTTTTTTGCAAAAGACTTTGGAGTTGATGGAAGCGGGCTTGGATTATCAGGTTTTGACTAATATTTTTGAAATTCAAATCTTGACCCGATTTGGAATTAGTTTCAATTTTAATGAGTGTGTCTTTTGTCATCGGGTTGGTCAGGCTTTTGATTTTTCTTTCAAATATGGAGCCTGTCTCTGTCCAGACCATTATCATGAGGATGAGAGACGTTGCCATATCAATCCCAACATCCCTTATCTGCTTAATCAATTTCAAGCCATTGATTTTGAGACCTTGGAGACCATTTCGCTCAAGCCTGAAATCAAGCAAGAGCTACGCCAATTTATGGATCAACTCTACGAAGAGTACGTTGGGATTCACCTAAAATCAAAGAAATTTATTGATTCCCTAGCAGACTGGGGTCAATTACTAAAAGAGGAAAACAAATGAAAAAAATCGCAGTAGATGCAATGGGGGGCGATTATGCACCTCAGGCCATCGTTGAGGGGGTCAATCAAGCCCTGGCTGACTTTTCAGATATTGAGGTTCAACTCTATGGAGATGAAGCTAAAATCAAGCAATATCTGACAGCGACAGAGCGCGTCAGCATTATCCATACGGATGAAAAGATTGATTCAGACGATGAACCTACGAGAGCTATTCGGAAGAAGAAAAATGCCAGTATGGTATTGGCAGCCAAGGCTGTCAAAGAGGGTGAAGCAGACGCTGTCCTCTCGGCTGGGAATACAGGTGCTTTGTTGGCGGCTGGATTCTTCATCGTGGGTCGTATCAAGAATATCGACCGTCCTGGGCTTATGTCGACCTTGCCGACTGTAGATGGGAAGGGTTTTGACATGCTGGACCTCGGTGCCAATGCGGAAAATACAGCACATCACCTCCATCAATACGCGGTTCTAGGTTCCTTCTATGCTAAAAATGTTCGTGGAATTGCGCAACCACGCGTTGGCTTGCTCAATAACGGAACAGAGAGTAGTAAGGGCGACCCGCTTCGTAAGGAAACCTACGAATTACTAGCAGCTGATGAAAGTTTAAACTTTATCGGAAACGTGGAAGCGCGTGATTTGATGAATGGCGTTGCAGATGTTGTTGTGACAGATGGTTTCACGGGAAACGCTGTGCTCAAATCCATTGAAGGAACAGCTATGGGAATCATGGGCTTACTCAAGACCGCTATTACAGGTGGAGGTCTTCGAGCGAAACTAGGCGCCCTCCTTCTCAAGGACAGCCTCAGAGGTTTGAAAAAACAGCTCAACTACTCAGATGTTGGTGGAGCAGTCTTGTTTGGTGTCAAGGCACCGGTTGTCAAGACTCATGGCTCAAGCGATGCCAAGGCTGTTTATAGTACAATCCGCCAGATTCGTACCATGCTAGAAACAGACGTAGTTGCCCAGACTGCGCGTGAATTTTCAGGAGAATAAAAGAGATGACAGAAAAAGAAATTTTTGACCGTATTGTGACCATTATCCAAGAGCGACAGGGAGAGGACTTTGTCGTGACAGAATCCTTGAGTCTGAAAGACGACTTGGATGCTGACTCAGTTGACTTGATGGAGTTTATCTTGACACTGGAAGATGAATTTAGCATCGAAATCAGTGATGAGGAAATTGACCAACTCCAAAATGTAGGAGATGTGGTTAAGATCATTCAAGCAAAATAAAGATAAGAAGTTCCAAGGCATTTGCTTTGGAATTTTTCTTTGATTCAAGTGACCGTTTAGGAACAAATTTAGTCTTTCTAGGGACAGGAGAGATATGAAAACAAATAAGGGATATAATGAAATCAGAAAAATCAATCTCCAAAAAGGAGAAAAAAGAAAGGATTTTCACGATGAAAAAATATCTTTATTCTAGTTTGTTAGTTCTTGCAGGAGGCGTTCTCCTAGCAAATACTACGGTAGCCTATGCTGATTCCCCATCAGCAAGTGAGAAAGAAGCGATTGCTCAATTAGTTAATCAAGGCAAGATAAAAGCTGAAGAAGCTGATCAAGTAAAATTGATTGGTTTTGAAGATAAAGAAACCCAAGCAGAGGGAAATCAAGAGAAGAAAGCTTTCAATCAATATCGTGATCCGAAAGGAACATGGATGCAAACCAATGGTAAATGGTGGTTTAAATACGGTTCAGGTGGTTATGCTAAAAATTGGGAACAATTAGATGGCAAGTGGTACTATTTTGATGACCAAGGATGGATGAAAGAAAATACTTGGATTCAACCTGATGGTAATTATTACTACTTATCTGCTAGTGGTGCTATGGTCACTGGTTATCAACGTGTGAATGGTACACCATACTTCTTTAGAGTCAGTGGTGTATGGGTAGAAAATCGTGGACAGGCACTTGGTGAATATGCCGAGACATTTGTAGGGAAAATCCCATATGTTTGGGGTGGGGCAGATTTGAATAGTGGCGTAGATTGCTCAGGATTTACGATGGCTATTCATGCTAAGTTTGATATTAGTATTCCTAGAGTGACTTATGGTCAAGCAACAGGAGGAAGCTATGTAAGTAATGGTTCTCAACAAGCTGGAGATTTGATTTTGTATAATAGTGAAGAGACAAATGACCATGTAGGTATTTATGTTGGTGGTGGAAAGGTAGTTCATGCTCCGTATCCAGGTCAATATGTTTCTTATATGGATCAATACGGTATTACTCAAAATACAATTCGTAGATATTGGTAATATTGTCTAATCTTTCACAATATTATTGACTTTGATTATGAAAAGTATTAGAATATAGCTAAATAAAGAGGGGAAACCCTCCTATAGCTATTCAATAAAGGAGGAAATGGCTATGAAAAAATCTAAACTACTCACTCTTGGTCTGCTTGTAGGTGCTGGTCTGCTTTTGTCTATCAACCAAGCACAGGCTGCAGATACTTGGGTTAAAAATGGTGCTGACTGGAATCTTTCACAAGATGGCAGTCTAGCTAAGGATAAATGGGTACAAAATGCTGGCTCATGGTATCACTTTGACAGCACTGGTAAAATGCAGACAGGCTGGCTCAAAGACGGCAATACTTGGTATTCTCTAGCAGATAGTGGTGCTATGCGCACAGGCTGGTACAAGGAAGGTAACACATGGTACTCACTAGCTAATAGTGGTGCCATGCGTACAGGTTGGTACAAAGAAGGATCTACTTGGTACTATCTCAAAGACAGTGGCGCTATGGCAACAGGATGGGCGACTCCAAATGGTAAATGGTCTTACTTTGAAAAATCAGGTGCTATGGTCGCAGATAGAGCTGTCCCAGCCAGTGATGGGGAAAGTTATGTCATTGGTAAGGATGGCTATCTAGCAAATAGAAAAGATGCTGGATACAATATTCATGATATTGTCAAACTTGGAGATGGGCAAGAATATTTGCTAAATGCTAAAGGTGACGATGTTATTATTGAAAAAAATGCTTGGTATATCAGACCAGAGTTCAAGAAGTTTTCTAATAAATATGGAGATGAGGTTGCAAATACTACCTTAGCTTTAGTGGATAATAAAGAAGAAGGACAAGAAATTGATCCTAAGGCAGTTGTACAGAACTTCCAAAACTTACCAAATCGCTACTACTTTGATGAAAATGGACATCGTGTGGTTAATATCCCAGCAATGACAACCTATTCAGAGATTAAAAAAGTTGGCAATGATGTCTATTTAGAAAATCTAGGTGCACGACTTCGTCTTGGAGCTACCCACTTTACAATCAATAACAATAAACTATACTATTTAGAAAATGAGCAAGGTAAGCTCAAAACAGGTTACTTTGTATTAATTGATGATGGTATGGCTACAACCCACTATCACTTCCTAGCCTATGCGGATCAATCTGGTGAAATTCTTAAGATGAAACGCTTGCCATCAGGAGTTTCAGATTATCTTGATAAAGAAATTGATGGTTTATATGGTGAAAAAATCAAAATTGAATCTCCACACTCAAACGAATATTATAAAGTGGTTGTGGTTAAATAAAAATAACATCTTCACAACTAATCGTTAACGCTCTAACCAATATACCATTTTCAGGAGGCTTTAGATTTCTTGTATTTCAAAAGAAAACTAAAGCCTTTTGTAGATGGAACAGGGGATAGAGTTATCTATGAAATAATGAAAAGGAGTCTGTCATGGAAATGAAAAATACATTTGTAGAATTAGAACAATTTGAAGAGTTAACTCCAGAGGTTTTGGAGGAAGTGAATGGTGGAGGGATTTTTGAAGATATTTACCATTGGCTACATCTACTCCCAGATCCAAGATAGTATTTTGATTAAAATGTGTTAACTAAACAGATTTATGATTATATTACTTGAATTTTTAGTGTTTATATTGATTTTAATCAATATTTTAGCTCCTCCGATTTATCTAGGTAGTCAACTCTCTAAAGCATTTTATGACAAACGCTCTATATTTCTTTGGGTAGTTTTTCATCTATTTGCTACCTTCGTTTTTCCGAGTTTCTTGCATGTTGCCAATTTATTATTCTTTTATATAATATTTTGGATTGTGTTAAAGAAAAAGAAGAAGGAAGCTCTCTTTCTTGCCCTTTATCTATTTATGTTTTATCAAAGTATTCGATATTTGGTTTTGACATTTATAATACGATTGATATTTGACTACTCTGAACTATCTGATTTCTTGCATAGTGGATTTGATTCTGTATTTAGTTTGATTTCGTTGTTTTTGTCTGTTGTCATTTTAAGACGATGGGGAATTGATTTCAATATATTATTTTTAGATAAATTTCAATCGTTAGTGACGAAAAGTATGTGGATCTTATCCTTATTGTTTGGTTTCAGACTGTTTTCATCCATCATGTCTGGAGGATGTAATCCTTTCTACGTTCGATTTGATACGACCATTTCTCTCCTGATTTTCATCCTATTTTTCTCTTGGCTCTTTTACATTAAGCATTTGGAGCAGGTTTATCGTGATGAGCAGACCATTCAGAGACAAGAAGATGAAAATCGTTCCTTGCAAGGGATGGTGGATAAGCTGGGTCATCTCTATGATGAAGTTCGAGGTTTCCGTCATGATTTTGCAGGGATTGTCGCTAGCATGGAGCCTGCCATAGCGAATCAAGACATGGCCGAGGTGTCTACCATTTATCAAGATGTCTTTCTAAAGACAAATGAAAAGCTGAGAAAGGCGGACTACACAGCCTTTAATCTTCACAATATCCATGATATAGCCATTCGTAATACCTTGGCAAAAGCCATGATTGTGGCAGATAATCAGGGAATTCATTTTAGTTTGGAGACGGTGGGGGTCGTCGAAGAGCTGGCATTGCCGATGTTGGAGGCTATCCGTATCCTCTCTATCCTCACGACAAATGCTTTAGAAGCAGCGAATGAGGCGGAAAATCCGCAGATTCGAGTTGCTTTGTTGGCAGGTGATAGGAGTGTTCGTTTTATCATTGAAAACACTCGTAAGAAAGAAGAACTGAATCCCAGCATTCTCAGTCAAAAGGGTTACTCTACCAAGGGCAAGCACAGTGGACTGGGCTTAGCGACCTTGGAGGATATGGTTTTTCATTATGATTTGAACTTAGATACCCAACTGGGAGAGACGACCTTTAGACAAGATTTAGAATTGCCATTTAAGGATGAGGAACGAGGAGGAGAGGAATGAGAATTTTAGTTTTGGAAGACGATAGAGTCCAGCAGGGACGGATAGAGCAGACTTTACTAGATATCGGTCGCTCTCGTAATTTAAGATTGGAGATTGATATTGCCAAAAACTATGGAGACGTTGAAAAGTATTCCCAGTATTTTGACCATTACCAGCTCTATTTATTGGATTTAGAGATTGATGGAGAGCGTGAACGGGGCTTTCAGGTTGCTCAACATGTTCGGGAGCGGGATCCTTTTACAAGCATTGTCTTTGTGTCCACGCACTCGGAGGCCTTGCCTCTAGCTTTTCGCTACCACTTGTCTGCCTTGGATTTTATTTCCAAGGATCAGCCTGAGGAGGATTACCGTCATCAGCTGGAGCGCTGTCTGGACTATGTACTGGCAGTGGATAAGAGAGAAAATATGCGTCTATTCACCTATAGTTTTGAGGGAAGACGGGGCTTTACTTTGCCCTACCATGAGATTTTAGCCTTTGAAACCTCAGTGGAATCCCACCGAATCAAGGTCTATTATGCGAATCATTCTATCAAGACCATTTATGGCAGTCTCAAGGATATAGCTGCCAAGGCTGAAAAAGATTACTTTGTCTATGCCAATCGCAATACGTTGGTCAGTTTACAGGCCATTGAAGAGATGACTGCGACAGAAGTGACCCTGTTAGAAGGATTACATTTCCCCGTATCACGGACAGCCAGAAGAACCCTTAAAAAACATCTCAATGTCTAATATCTGTTAGACTTGAATCAATTTATCAATAAGAATGTCGGAAAATTTTCTGATATTCTTATTTTTTTGAATTCTTTTTCGAATAGATAAGTAAGAGGAAAAGGAAAGGAGCCTAGTTCATGTATCTACCAATCTTGTATCCGTGGTTCATTAAATTATTTTTCAAATAAATTTAATTTAGTTGTACATTTTCGAAATTTTTTTCGAATAGATAAGTAAGAGGAAAAGGAAAGGAGCCTTGTTTATGTATCTACCAATCTTGTATCCGTGGTTTTTTAAATTATTTTTTAAATAAAATTTAATTTAGTTGTTCATTTTCGGATTGTTTTTCGAATAGATAAGTGAGAGGGAAAAAAGAAAGGAATAAAATAATGAAAGAACATTATTATGGATTTGTTGAGCTGACTTCGGAAGAATTGACCGATATTCAAGGTGGAGAAAATTGGACGAAGACACTTGCAGATTGGTACGTTGGATTTCGTAGAGGTTTAGGTTTTTAGGGGATAAGCGATGAATGAAATGAATGATAAGTGTACTATTGAAGTATTAAAGGAAAGCGACTTAGCTTTGCTGGTGGGTGGTAGCAAGGAAAGTTATCAACGGGGTTTAATTACAGGTCTATTGTTACGTCGTGCATTATTTGGATTCTAAGATAATATTTAGAGAGTAAAGGTTATCTATAACAACGAATAGAATATATGAAAAAGGAAAGACAAAAAACTACCTTTTTCAATTGTTAATAATCAAAAAAGGAGAATAAGATGGAAAAATTTAAAAATATGGAAGATCGTTTTCATGTAATGAGTCATGAGGAAATGGCCGATGTAGAAGGAGGTTTGCTAATTGGTCTGGTAGTAGTTGGAGGAGTCGCAATTGCAGGAACGTTTTTATTGGGTGCGGTAGATGGTGCTTCAGGAGCACATGCTAAGCGTCGTGGACGTTAACAGGGAAGGAAGAGCGCTGATGGAACGCATGATAGAAAGTTGGATTACTAGGGTAGAGACCTTTTACAGTTTGCAGTCAATTCCTGTAAAAGTATTGATTTTCATAGTTGGAGTAGTTGGGGTTTATGCTTTAGGGACATTACTTTTAGGACCGGTTTATTGGGCGGGACAGAAGTTTGGCGAAATGGTTTACAATTATTTATTTTAATAAAAAATTATAGATAAAGAGGAACAAATACAATGAATATGATAAAAATTGAAGAAAGATTTACAAGTCTCACAGAAAAAGATTTAGCAACAGTAGAGGGCGGTCGAGTGTCATGGAGAGGTAATATTAACATCGATGTCCATAAAGTGATTGATAGTACGGGAAGATTTTTCGGTGGTATCTATAATGCTGGTAGAGCATTTGGGCGAAATGTTTACAATGCATTTTATTAATATAGTTTATTAAAATTGACATCATATATTATATTTTTGAATTCTTTTTCGAATAGACCATAATCTGATTGTAGTCAGAGAGGCATTTCTATGTTTTTAAAAAAAGAAGTGATATTATTAGGGGTATTGTTATCGCTACGTATTATTTTTACTATCGTTCAAATTTTAATTGACTATAAAATATTATCAGGACAGTATAGTGTAAATTTTATGGATATTTCAGAAGTATTTACTTATCCAATACTCATTTTAATCATTTACATAGCAATAAAATATAATACAAAGGAGTAATGACGAACATGAATCAAAAGGATTTGGTGCATGTGAATGGCAGCGTTTTTCCGCCATTCTTGTCAGGTAAATAGGAGTCTAACATGAAAACATTTTTATTAGGTTTTGCTGAGGGGTATTTTATCGTATCGCTCATAATCTACATCGCAACGTATTTGATTTTGAGAAATCCAACCAATACCCTATTTTATCCAGAAATTTACCCTGTTTTATTTGGGCTCTTTTATCTAGGATATAAGGCCAATAAAAAGCAAGTAGAGTGAGCAGTTAAGAATGACTTGTTAGTCTTCGCTGAAAATGGTTAGAGTAGAATCTAAGAATGCACCACATTGGAGTTTAATATGAAATTCGTTAAATCAGTATTGAAAGTTTTGCCTGAAATCATGGTATTACTTAGTTCAATGTCTTATATCATCATCAGATTAGTGGCTGACATAAATAAAGTATCTTTACCTACTTGGTTTGATAATTTTAATATACCCACGGTTGCATTATTTATGATGGTCTTCATTCTTTTATACAGAAGTAAAGAAAAAAAGAATAGATAGATTTGAAGCGGTAGACGCTCTATAGGGAATAGGTGTCTTATAGTAACGAATCAAAAAAAAGGAGTAACTATGAATCGTAATTTAGAACGGTGTTATCTATTCTGACTAGGAATAGATTATACCAGAGGTGGCTTAGAAATAGCAGGGACATTAGTAATTGAAGTAATGAATAGGATGTTGTAAATGTTACTACCAATGATTTATTTGTCCCAAGCTTGCCTAGGGTGTCAGTAAAAAATCACTTTCCTTTCATACCATATTTTTAGTAGGCAGGACATTTGTTCTGCCTATTTTTTTATCCCAAAAGTGCAGTTGGGAGGTAGATAGGCGCATTTGGGGAAGAAGTCCAGTTTTTGTTTGGGAATTGGGGTAAGATAGATATTATCAGATGAGTTTAGGAAAAAGGAGATGAATATGAAATTTGGGAAACGTCACTATCGTCCGCAGGTAGATCAGATGGATTGCGGTGTAGCTTCATTAGCCATGGTTTTTGGCTACTATGGTAGCTATTATTCTTTGGCTCACTTGCGAGAATTGGCTAAGACGACCATGGATGGGACGACGGCTTTGGGCTTGGTCAAGGTGGCAGAGGAGATTGGTTTTGAGACGCGAGCCATTAAGGCGGATATGACGCTTTTTGACTTGCCAGATTTGACCTTTCCTTTTGTTGCTCATGTGCTTAAGGAAGGAAAATTGCTCCACTACTATGTGGTAATTGGTCAGGATAAGGATAGCATTCATATTGCCGATCCAGATCCTGGGGTGAAATTGACCAAACTGCCACGTGAGCGTTTTGCGGAAGAATGGACAGGAGTGACTCTTTTTATGGCACCTAGTCCAGACTACAAGCCTCATAAGGATCAAAAGAATGGCCTGCTCTCTTTTATCCCTATATTAGTGAAGCAGCGTGGCTTGATTGCCAACATCGTCCTAGCGACACTTTTGGTGACCCTGATTAACATTGTGGGTTCTTATTATCTGCAGTCTATCATTGATACCTATGTGCCAGATCAGATGCGTTCGACGCTTGGGATTATTTCTATTGGACTGGTCATCGTCTATATTCTCCAGCAGATCTTGTCTTACGCTCAGGAGTATCTCTTACTTGTTTTGGGGCAACGCTTGTCGATTGACGTGATTTTATCCTATATCAAACATGTTTTTCACCTGCCTATGTCCTTTTTTGCGACACGCAGGACAGGGGAAATCGTGTCTCGTTTTACAGATGCTAACAGTATCATTGATGCGCTGGCTTCGACCATTCTTTCGATTTTCCTAGATGTGTCAACGGTTGTCATTATTTCTCTTGTTTTATTTTCACAAAATACCAATCTCTTTTTCATGACCTTATTGGCACTTCCTATCTATACAGTGATCATCTTTGCCTTTATGAAGCCGTTTGAAAAGATGAATCGGGATACCATGGAAGCCAATGCGGTTCTGTCTTCTTCTATCATTGAGGACATCAACGGTATTGAGACTATCAAGTCTTTGACCAGTGAAAGTCAGCGTTACCAAAAGATTGACAAGGAATTTGTGGATTATCTGAAAAAATCCTTTACCTATAGTCGGGCAGAGAGTCAGCAAAAGGCTCTGAAAAAAGTTGCCCATCTCTTACTCAATGTCGGCATTCTCTGGATGGGAGCTGTTCTGGTCATGGATGGCAAGATGAGTTTGGGGCAGTTGATTACCTATAATACCTTGCTGGTTTACTTTACAAATCCTTTGGAAAATATCATCAATCTGCAAACCAAGCTTCAGACAGCACAGGTTGCCAATAACCGTCTAAATGAAGTATATCTGGTAGCTTCGGAGTTTGAGGAGAAGAAAACGGTTGAGGATTTGAGCTTGATGAAGGGAGATATGACCTTCAAGCAGGTTTCTTACAAGTATGGCTATGGTCGAGACGTCTTGTTGGATATCAATTTGACCATTCCCCAAGGTTCTAAGGTGGCTTTTGTGGGGATTTCAGGGTCAGGTAAGACGACCTTGGCCAAGATGATGGTTAATTTTTACGACCCAAGTCAAGGGGAGATTAGTCTGGGTGGTGTCAATCTCAATCAGATTGATAAAAAGGCCTTGCGCCAGTATATCAACTATCTGCCTCAACAGCCCTATGTCTTTAACGGAACGATTTTGGACAATCTTCTTTTGGGAGCCAAGGAGGGGACGACACAGGAAGATATCTTACGGGCGGTCGAATTGGCAGAGATTCGGGAGGACATTGAGCGCATGCCACTGAATTACCAGACAGAATTGACTTCGGATGGGGCAGGGATCTCAGGTGGTCAACGTCAGAGAATTGCTCTGGCACGTGCTCTCTTGACAGATGCGCCGGTCTTGATCTTGGATGAGGCGACCAGCAGTTTGGATATTCTGACAGAGAAGCGAATTGTCGATAATCTTATGGCTTTAGATAAGACCTTGATTTTCATCGCTCACCGCTTGACCATTGCTGAGCGGACAGAGAAGGTTGTTGTCTTGGATCAGGGCAAGATTGTTGAAGAAGGAAAGCATGCTGATTTGCTTGCACAAGGTGGCTTTTACGCCCATTTGGTGAATAGCTAGAAAGAGGAGAGGATGAAACCAGAATTTTTAGAAAGTGCGGAGTTTTATAATCGTCGTTACCATAATTTTTCCAGTCGGGTGATTGTCCCCATGTCGCTTCTGCTCGTGTTTTTGCTTGGATTTGCAACATTTGCAGAGAAGGAGATGAGTTTGTCTACTAGAGCTACTGTTGAGCCTAGTCGTATCCTGGCAAATATCCAGTCAACTAGCAACAATCGCATTCTTGTTAATCATTTGGAAGAAAATAAGCTGGTAAAAAAGGGAGAACTGTTGGTTCAATATCAAGAAGGGGCAGAGGGTGTCCAAGCGGAGGCCTATGCCAGTCAGTTGGACATGCTTAAGGATCAAAAAAAGCAATTGGAGTATTTGCAAAAGAGCCTGCAAGAAGGGACGGATTACTTTCCAGAGGAGGATAAGTTTGGCTACCAAGCCACCTTTCGCGACTACATCAGTCAAGCAGGCAGTCTTAGGGCTAGTACATCGCAACAAAATGAGAGCATCGCGTCCCAGAATGCAGCAGCTAGCCAAACCCAAGTCGAAATCGGCAACCTCATCAGCCAAACAGAGGCTAAAATTCGCGATTACCAGACAGCTAAGTCAGCTATTGAAACAGGCGCTTCCTTGGCCAGTCAGAATCTAGCCTACTCTCTCTACCAGTCCTACAAGTCTCAGGGTGAGGAAAATCCGCAAGCTAAATCCCAGGCTGTTGCGCAGGTTGAAGCACAGCTTTCTCAGTTAGAATCTAGTCTTGCTACTTACCGTGTCCAGTATGCAGGTTCAGGTACCCAGCAAGCCTATGCGTCAGGTTTAAGCAGTCAATTGGAATCTCTTAAATCCCAACATTTGGCTAAGGTCGGTCAGGAATTGACCCTTCTAGACCAGAAAATCTTGGAGGCAGAGTCAGGTAAGAAGGTACAGGGAAATCTTTTAGACAAGGGGAAAATTATGGCGAGTGAGGATGGGGTGCTTCATCTTAATCCTGAGACCAGTGATTCTACCATGGTAGCAGAAGGTACCCTACTAGCTCAACTCTATCCATCCTTGGAAAAAGAAAGGAAAGCCAAACTAACAGCTTATCTCAGTTCAAAGGATGTAGCAAGGATCAAGGTCGGTGATTCTGTTCGCTATACGACTACTCATGATGCCAAGAATCAACTTTTCCTAGATTCTACTATTACAAGTATTGATGCGACAGCTACTAAGACTGAGAAAGGGAATTTCTTTAAAATTGAGGTGGAGACTAATCTAACTTCGGAGCAGGCTGAAAAACTTCGGTATGGGGTGGAAGGTCGCCTGCAGATGATTACGGGCAAGAAAAGTTACCTGCGTTATTATTTGGATCAATTTTTGAACAAAGAGTAATGTTCGTATTTTTAGAGTTAAATGATTTTAAAACTGTGAGAAAGATTCTTCTTGCGGTTTTTTCTTTATGATTTTTGAGGTTACTACGTTATTTATTCGGTTAAATTCTTGTAATTTTAGGCTTTTTATGGTAGAATGTGCTCAAGTAATACGAAAGGCGAACTTTAAAATGTCAAAACAATTGATCTATTCGGGAAAAGCTAAAGATATCTATACAACTGAGGATGAAAATCTTATTATTTCAACTTACAAGGACCAGGCGACTGCTTTCAATGGTGTCAAGAAGGAGCAGATTGCAGGTAAGGGAGTGTTGAATAATCAGATTTCATCTTTTATTTTTGAGAAATTAAATGCGGCTGGTGTGGCGACTCACTTTGTGGAGAAACTTTCAGACACGGAACAACTCAATAAAAAGGTTAAGATTATTCCTTTGGAAGTCGTGCTCCGCAACTATACTGCTGGTTCCTTTTCAAAACGTTTTGGTGTAGACGAAGGAATCGCATTTGAGACTCCGATTGTCGAATTTTACTACAAAAATGATGATTTGGATGATCCATTCATCAATGATGAGCATGTGAAATTCCTACAGATTGCGGATGACCAGCAGATTGCCTACTTGAAGGAAGAAACCCGTCGTATCAATGAACTTTTGAAAGGCTGGTTTGCTGAGATTGGGCTTAAGTTGATTGACTTTAAGCTAGAGTTCGGTTTTGACAAGGATGGCAAGATTATCTTGGCAGATGAATTTTCACCAGATAATTGCCGTTTGTGGGATGCAGATGGCAACCACATGGATAAGGATGTTTTCCGTAGGGGACTAGGTGAATTAACCGATGTTTATGAAGTTGTTTGGGAGAAGCTGCAAGGTTTGAAATAATCTGTTTGCAACGGAAAACCTTCGTCTCTCAACTAAAAGGACTCAGGCTGAAAAGGTCCCCCAGACCTTTTCACTCCGTAGGGGATTGGGAGAACTAACAGATGTTTACGAGATTGTCTGGGAAAAGTTGCAGGGTTTGAAATAACAACCTCAAGGTCGTTGGAACATTGTAAAAGCTGAAATAAAGGAATAAGGATTGATGGATAAACGTATTTTTGTTGAAAAAAAGGCTGATTTTCAGGTCAAGTCAGAGAGTTTGGTGAGAGAACTCCAGCACAACTTGGGACTTTCAAGCTTGAAAAGTATTCGCATCGTGCAAGTGTATGATGTATTTGACTTGGCAGAGGACCTGTTTGCACCTGCAGAGAAACACATCTTCTCTGAGCAGGTGACAGACCATGTCTTGGATGAAGCTGCTGTACAGGCGGATCTTGCCAACTATGCTTTCTTTGCCATTGAAAGCCTGCCAGGGCAGTTTGACCAGCGTGCAGCATCTTCACAGGAAGCCTTGCTTTTGTTGGGAAGTTCGAGTGATGTGACGGTCAATACAGCTCAACTTTACTTGGTCAATAAAGATATTGATGCGACTGAGTTAGAAGCAGTCAAGAACTATTTGCTCAATCCAGTTGATTCTCGTTTCAAGGACATCACGACAGGGATTGCCAAGCAGGAATTTTCAGAGTCAGACAAGACCATTCCTAAATTGACTTTCTTTGAAAGCTATACAGCAGAAGACTTTGCTCGCTACAAGGCCGAGCAAGGGATGGCCATGGAAGTGGATGATTTGCTCTTTATCCAAGAATATTTCAAGTCAATCGGGCGCGTGCCAACTGAGACAGAGCTCAAGGTTTTGGATACTTACTGGTCTGACCACTGCCGTCACACAACTTTTGAGACAGAGTTGAAACACATCGACTTTTCAGCTTCTAAATTTCAAAAGCAATTGCAGTCAACCTATGACAAGTATATTGCCATGCGTGATGAGTTGGGGCGTTCTGAAAAACCTCAAACCTTGATGGATATGGCGACTATTTTCGGTCGTTATGAGCGTGCTAATGGACGTTTGGATGATATGGAAGTGTCAGACGAAATCAATGCTTGCTCAGTAGAAATCGAAGTGGATATTGATGGTGTGAAAGAGCCATGGCTCCTCATGTTCAAGAATGAAACTCACAACCACCCAACGGAAATTGAGCCATTTGGTGGGGCTGCTACCTGTATCGGTGGAGCCATTCGTGACCCATTGTCAGGTCGCTCATATGTTTACCAAGCCATGCGGATCTCAGGTGCTGGTGATATTACAGCACCGATTTCAGAAACTCGCGCTGGGAAATTGCCACAACAGGTCATTTCTAAGACAGCGGCTCATGGTTATTCTTCATACGGTAACCAGATTGGGCTTGCAACAACCTACGTTCGCGAGTATTTCCACCCAGGATTTGTAGCTAAACGCATGGAGCTAGGTGCTGTTGTTGGTGCGGCTCCTAAGGGCAACGTCGTCCGAGAAAAACCGGAAGCGGGTGATGTCATTATCCTTCTTGGTGGTAAGACTGGACGTGACGGTGTCGGTGGTGCGACAGGTTCTTCTAAGGTTCAAACAGTTGAGTCTGTGGAAACTGCTGGAGCTGAAGTTCAAAAAGGGAATGCTATCGAAGAACGCAAGATTCAACGCCTTTTCCGTAATGGCAATGTCACTCGTCTTATCAAGAAATCTAATGACTTTGGGGCAGGCGGTGTCTGTGTGGCTATCGGTGAATTAGCAGACGGTCTTGAAATCGACCTCAACAAAGTACCTCTTAAATACCAAGGATTGAATGGTACTGAAATTGCCATCTCTGAATCTCAAGAACGGATGGCTGTTGTGGTACGTCCAGAAGACGTAGATGCCTTCGTTGTAGAATGTAACAAAGAAAATATTGATGCTGTTGTTGTGGCGACAGTGACTGAAAAACCAAATCTTGTCATGCACTGGAATGGTGAAACGATTGTCGACTTGGAACGCCGTTTCCTTGATACCAATGGTGTGCGCGTAGTTGTCGATGCTAAGGTTGTGGACAAGGACGTCAAACTTCCAGAGGAGCGTACAACAAGCGTAGAAACACTGGAAGCAGATACCCTTACCGTTCTATCTAACCTCAACCATGCGAGTCAAAAAGGTTTGCAGACCATCTTTGATTGCTCTGTTGGTCGTTCGACGATCAATCACCCACTTGGCGGTCGCTACCAACTCACACCAACTGAGGCTTCTGTTCAGAAATTGCCAGTTCAACACGGAGTGACTCATACGGCGTCAGTTATGGCCCAAGGTTTCAACCCTTATGTAGCAGAATGGTCTCCATACCACGGTGCTGCCTATGCGGTGATCGAAGCGACAGCTCGTTTGGTGGCTGCTGGTGCCAACTGGTCTAAGGCTCGTTTCTCTTACCAAGAGTATTTCGAGCGCATGGACAAACAAGCTGAGCGTTTTGGTCAGCCAGTAGCAGCTCTCCTAGGCTCTATCGAGGCACAAATTCAGCTTGGTTTGCCATCTATCGGTGGTAAGGACTCTATGTCTGGTACCTTTGAAGAATTGACAGTACCGCCAACCTTGGTTGCCTTTGGGGTGACGACGGCAGATAGCCGTAATGTGCTCTCTCCAGAATTTAAAGCTGTTGGGGAAAATATCTACTACATCCCAGGTCACGCTCTTGCTACAGAGATTGATTTTGATTTGATTAAGAAAAATTTTGCTCAGTTTGAAGCCCTTCAAAAGGCTCACAAAGTAACAGCGGCTTCAGCTGTCAAATACGGCGGTGTGCTTGAAAGTTTGGCCCTTGCTACCTTTGGAAATCATATTGGTGCAGAGGTAACCTTGCCTGAACTTGAAACGGCTTTGACAGCTCAATTGGGTGGATTTGTCTTCACATCTCCTGAAGAAATTGCTGGAGTAGAGAAAATCGGTCAAACAAGTGCAGACTTTACACTCCTTGTCAACGGTGTGAAGCTAGATGGACAGAAACTTGACAGTGCCTTCCAAGGCAAATTGGAAGAAGTCTACCCAACAGAGTTTGTTCAAGCCAAAGAACTGGCTGAAGTACCAGCTGTGGCATCAGATGTTGTGATTAAAGCCAAAGAAAAGGTTGAAAAACCTGTGGTTTACATCCCAGTCTTCCCAGGAACCAACTCGGAATATGACTCAGCTAAGGCCTTTGAAAAAGAAGGTGCAGAAGTTAACTTGGTGCCATTTGTGACTCTGAATGAAGAAGCTATTGTCAAGTCAGTTGAAACTATGGTTGACAATATCGGTAAGGCTAACATTCTCTTCTTTGCAGGTGGATTCTCAGCTGCAGATGAGCCAGATGGATCGGCTAAATTTATTGTCAATATCCTGCTCAATGAAAAAGTGCGTGCGGCTATTGATAGCTTTATCGCCCGTGGTGGCTTGATTATCGGTATCTGTAATGGGTTCCAGGCTTTGGTCAAATCAGGTCTTCTTCCATACGGAAACTTTGAAGATGCTACTAGTACTAGCCCAACCCTTTTCTACAATGATGCCAACCAGCACGTAGCGAAGATGGTGGAAACTCGTATTGCCAATACCAACTCGCCATGGTTGGCTGGGGTGCAAGTGGGCGATATCCACGCCATTCCAGTATCGCACGGTGAAGGGAAGTTTGTCGTGACGGCTGAGGAATTCGCTGAACTCCGTGACAATGGACAAATCTTCAGCCAATATGTTGACTTTGATGGCAAACCAAGTATGGACTCTAAGTACAATCCGAATGGTTCTGTCCATGCCATTGAAGGAATTACTAGCAAGAACGGCCAAATCATTGGTAAAATGGGACACTCAGAACGTTATGAAGACGGTCTTTTCCAAAACATCCCAGGAAATAAAGACCAGCACCTGTTCGCGTCAGCGGTTAAATACTTTACTGGAAAATAAGACTTACAGATTTTCTAATAGATAGTATCAGTAATGTAAAAGTCATGTAGATTTAGCTCTTGGTGCTACACAAATAAAAATTAGGTATATAAAATGACATACGAAGTAAAATCTCTTAATGAAGAATGTGGTGTTTTCGGTATCTGGGGACATCCAGATGCTGCTAAATTGACCTATTTTGGTCTCCATAGTCTTCAGCACCGTGGTCAGGAGGGGGCAGGAATCCTCTCCAATGATCAGGGACAATTGAAGCGCCATCGTGATATGGGTCTTCTATCAGAAGTCTTCAGAAATCCTGCTAACTTAGATAAATTGACAGGAACTGGTGCGATTGGGCATGTGCGTTATGCGACTGCTGGCGAAGCTTCTGTAGATAACATCCAGCCCTTCCTCTTCCGTTTTCATGATATGCAGTTTGGCTTGGCTCATAATGGAAACTTGACCAATGCTGCCTCTCTCAAGAAAGAACTGGAACAAAGAGGAGCGATTTTCAGCGCGACTTCGGACTCGGAAATCCTAGCTCACCTCATTCGTCGCAGCCACAATCCTAGTCTGATGGGTAAAATCAAAGAAGCGCTCAGCCTTGTCAAAGGTGGCTTTGCCTATATCCTGTTGTTTGAGGATAAGTTGATTGCTGCCCTTGACCCTAATGGCTTCCGTCCGCTTTCTATCGGGAAAATGGCCAACGGAGCGGTGGTGGTTTCCTCTGAAACCTGTGCTTTTGAGGTCATTGGTGCTGAATGGATTCGTGATTTGAAGCCAGGTGAGATTGTGATCATTGATGACAAGGGAATCCAGTATGATAGCTATACAGATGATACTCAGTTAGCAATCTGTTCTATGGAGTATATCTATTTTGCTCGCCCTGATTCTAACATTCATGGTGTCAATGTCCATACGGCACGTAAACGTATGGGTGCCCAATTGGCGCGTGAATTCAAGCACGAGGCGGATATCGTGGTCGGTGTGCCCAATTCTTCCCTCAGCGCGGCTATGGGCTTTGCGGAAGAGTCCGGGCTACCAAATGAAATGGGCCTCATCAAGAACCAATACACCCAACGTACCTTTATCCAACCCACTCAAGAATTGCGGGAGCAAGGGGTGCGGATGAAACTCTCTGCTGTTTCAGGCGTTGTAAAAGGCAAGCGTGTGGTTATGGTGGATGATTCTATCGTTCGCGGAACAACCTCTCGTCGGATCGTTCAACTCTTGAAAGAAGCAGGTGCGACTGAAGTTCACGTGGCTATTGGAAGCCCAGCGCTAGCTTATCCATGCTTCTACGGGATTGATATCCAGACCCGTCAGGAGCTGATTGCGGCTAATCATACGGTCGAAGAAACGCGTCAAATCATTGGGGCGGACAGTCTGACTTATCTTTCTGTTGAAGGTTTGATTGAGTCGATTGGGATTGAAACAGATGCGCCAAATGGCGGTCTCTGTGTCGCTTACTTTGACGGTGACTACCCAACACCTCTCTATGACTATGAAGAAGATTATCGTAGAAGTTTGGAAGAAAAGACCAGTTTTTACAAATAGATGACAGATTTTCCATTAAAAAAAAGTAACAAATAGATGACAAATAAGAATGCTTATGCCCCACGTCTCACTACTGACTAAAAGCTAAAGCATTTGTCAGTAGACGCTTTCTCCTATGGGACCAAAGCTAGAGACCTGACTAGTATTTTTAGATAAAATAATTGTTTATCTAAAAATATGTCGCAGTCTTTCCCCAAAAAAGAAAAGGAAAAATAAAATGGCAAATAAAAATGCGTACGCTCAATCTGGTGTGGATGTTGAAGCGGGTTATGAAGTTGTTGAACGGATTAAAAAGCACGTGGCTCGTACGGAGCGTGCAGGTGTCATGGGAGCTCTGGGTGGCTTTGGTGGTATGTTTGACCTTTCAAAGACTGGGGTTAAAGAACCCGTCTTGATTTCAGGAACTGATGGTGTCGGAACCAAGCTCATGCTGGCTATCAAGTACGACAAGCACGATACCATCGGTCAGGACTGTGTAGCCATGTGTGTCAATGATATCATCGCTGCAGGCGCGGAGCCTCTCTATTTCCTCGACTATGTGGCAACTGGCAAGAATGAACCAGCTAAGCTAGAACAAGTGGTTGCTGGTGTAGCAGAAGGTTGTGTGCAGGCTGGAGCAGCCCTCATCGGTGGGGAAACGGCTGAAATGCCTGGCATGTACGGCGAAGATGACTATGACTTGGCTGGTTTTGCGGTCGGTGTGGCTGAAAAATCTCAAATCATTGACGGTTCAAAGGTGGCAGAAGGAGATATTCTTCTCGGACTTGCTTCAAGTGGGATTCATTCCAATGGTTACTCTCTTGTCCGTCGTGTCTTTGCGGATTACACAGGTGAGGAAATCTTGCCAGAATTGGAAGGCAAGCAACTCAAGGAAGTTCTTCTTGAGCCAACTCGTATCTATGTCAAGGCTGTCTTACCACTCATAAAGGAAGGGTTGGTCAACGGCATTGCCCATATCACAGGTGGTGGCTTTATAGAAAATGTCCCTCGTATGTTTGCGGATGACCTAGCTGCTGAAATTGATGAAAGCAAAGTTCCAGTGCTTCCGATTTTCAAAGCTCTTGAGAAATACGGTCAGATCAAACACGAAGAAATGTTTGAAATCTTCAATATGGGTGTGGGACTTATGCTAGCAGTTAGCCCTGAAAATGTAAGTCGTATCAAGGAATTGTTGGATGAACCAGTCTATGAAATTGGTCGTATCGTCAAGAAAGAAAACGAAAGTGTCATCATCAAATGAAAAAAATAGCGGTTTTTGCCTCTGGTAATGGCTCAAATTTTCAGGTGATAGCGGAACAATTTCCAGTAGAGTTTGTCTTTTCAGACCATCGTGACGCCTATGTGCTCGAACGTGCAGACAAGCTCGGCGTTCTGTCCTATGCTTTTGAACTCAAGGAGTTTGACAACAAGGCAGACTACGAAGCAGCCCTTGTCGAACTCTTGGAAGAGCACCAGATTGACTGGGTTTGTCTAGCAGGCTACATGAAAATTGTTGGGCCTACTTTACTAGCAGCTTATGAAGGTCGGATTATCAACATTCATCCAGCATACTTGCCAGAATTTCCAGGAGCTCATGGGATTGAGGATGCTTGGAATGCTGACGTGGATCAGTCTGGTGTGACCATTCACTGGGTGGATTCGGGTGTGGATACAGGAAAGGTTATCAAACAAGTGCGTGTGCCACGGCTGGCTGATGATACGATTGAAAGTTTTGAAACTCGGATTCATGAGGCAGAGTACAAGTTGTATCCAGAGGTTCTGGATAGCTTGGGAGTTGCACGAAAATAAGATCGAAGTCAAGTTTTGATTGCGCAATCTTGCTGGGAGAAAAAATGATTGAACTGAAATTAGTAGATGAGAGCAGTTTTCAGGCAGTGCTGGATTTGAAAATATCTGAAGCTGATAAACGAGCACGTTTCGTGGCTCCAAATGTACGCTCTTTAGCTGATGCATGGCTCTACCGGAAAAACGAAGATGTGTTTCCGATGGCGATCTATTGGGATAAGCAAGTGGTTGGCTTTCTCCTGCTGGAAATAGACAAGGATGAAGCGGAATACTTTATCTGGCGGATAATGATTGGCCAACAGTACCAAGGAAGAGGTTATGGACGAAAAGCTGTGGAAGTTCTGATCAAAAAGGCTCAGATGGATAGCACTTGCAATCATATTATCGCAGATTATGTGGTTGGAAATGAAAAAATGAAGCACCTGTTGACTAGTTTGGGTTTTCAGGAAACAGGATTTATAGAAGAAAATAACGAAGTCGCTATGCGCTTGGACCTAAAGAAAGAGGAATAGAATGACGAAAAAAGCTTTAATCAGCGTCTCAGATAAAGCGGGCATTGTTGAATTTGCCCAAGAACTCAAAAAACTTGGTTGGGAGATTATCTCGACAGGTGGGACCAAGGTTGCCCTTGATAATGCTGGGGTGAAGACCATTGCCATCGATGATGTGACTGGTTTTCCAGAGATGATGGATGGCCGTGTCAAGACCCTTCATCCAAATATCCACGGGGGACTTTTGGCTCGTCGTGACTTGGATAGTCACTTGGAAGCAGCTAAGGAGAACCAGATTGAGCTCATTGATCTTGTTGTGGTAAACCTTTACCCATTTAAGGAAACCATCCTCAAACCAGACGTGATTTACGCTGATGCGGTGGAGAATATCGATATCGGCGGGCCATCTATGCTTCGTTCAGCAGCGAAAAATCATGCCAGTGTTACAGTTGTGGTAGATCCTGCTGACTACGCTGTGGTTTTGGACGAGTTGTTAGCCAATGGTGAAACGACTTATGAAACTCGCCAACGTTTGGCAGCCAAGGTTTTCCGTCATACAGCGGCTTATGACGCCTTGATTGCAGAGTATTTCACAGCTCAAGTGGGGGAAAGCAAACCTGAAAAGCTCACTTTGACCTATGACCTCAAACAAGCTATGCGTTACGGTGAGAACCCTCAACAAGACGCGGACTTCTACCAAAAAGCCTTGCCGACTGACTACTCGATTGCTTCAGCGAAACAGCTCAACGGGAAAGAATTGTCATTTAATAATATCCGTGACGCTGATGCGGCCATTCGTATCATCCGTGATTTTAAAGACCGTCCAACCGTTGTGGCTCTCAAACACATGAACCCATGTGGAATTGGTCAAGCTGATGATATCGAAACAGCTTGGGACTACGCTTATGAGTCTGACCCAGTTTCTATCTTTGGTGGTATCGTCGTTCTCAACCGTGAGGTGGATGCTGCGACAGCTGAGAAGATGCACGGCGTTTTCCTTGAAATCATTATCGCACCAAGCTATACCGATGAGGCGCTAGCCATTTTGACCAATAAAAAGAAAAACTTGCGTATCCTTTCCTTGCCATTTGATGCTCAAGAGGCTAGCGAAGTGGAAGCAGAATACACAGGCGTAGTAGGTGGACTTCTGGTGCAAAACCAAGACGTGGTCAAGGAAAGCCCAGCTGACTGGCAAGTGGTGACCAAACGCCAACCAACTGAGACAGAAGCGACAGCTCTTGAGTTTGCTTGGAAGGCTATCAAGTATGTCAAATCAAACGGTATCATCGTGACCAACGACCATATGACACTTGGTGTTGGCCCAGGTCAAACCAATCGTGTGGCTTCAGTCCGTATTGCCATTGACCAAGCTAAAGACCGTCTGGACGGCGCTGTGCTTGCTTCTGATGCCTTCTTCCCATTTGCGGATAACGTGGAAGAAATCGCCAAAGCAGGTATCAAGGCCATCATCCAGCCAGGTGGGTCTGTCCGTGATCAGGAATCAATTGAAGCTGCTGACAAATACGGCTTGACTATGGTCTTCACAGGAGTGAGACATTTTAGACATTAAGAACGTTAAAGGGAAGAAAACAGTTTCTTTCCTTTTTTGCGTAAAAATGCGGAGTGAAACAAGATTAAAACGAACGTTTGTGGTATAATATTAGTAAATAATTCGCAAAAGAGGTTGAGGAATGAAGCTGTTAGTTGTCGGTTCGGGTGGTCGTGAACATGCGATTGCTAAGAAATTGCTTGAGTCAAAAGAAGTAGAAAAGGTTTTTGTTGCTCCTGGGAATGATGGGATGACTCTGGATGGTTTGGAATTGGTAAATATCTCTATTTCCGAACATTCTAAATTGATTGAGTTTGCAAAAGCCAATGATATCGCTTGGTCCTTTATCGGGCCAGATGACGCTCTTGCGGCTGGGATTGTGGATGATTTTAACAAAGCTGGGCTCAAAGCCTTTGGTCCGACAAGATTGGCAGCAGAGCTGGAGTGGTCCAAGGATTTTGCCAAGGAAATCATGGTCAAATACGACGTTCCGACAGCAGCCTACGGCACATTTTCAGATTTTGAGGAAGCCAAGGCTTATATCGAGGAGAAAGACGCTCCTATCGTCGTTAAGGCAGATGGTTTGGCACTTGGGAAGGGTGTCGTCGTTGCCGAGACGGTTGAGCAAGCAGTAGAAGCCGCTCACGAGATGCTCTTAGACAATAAATTCGGTGATTCAGGTGCGCGTGTGGTTATCGAGGAATTCCTTGACGGGGAGGAGTTCTCTCTCTTTGCCTTTGTCAATGGTGACAAGTTCTACATCATGCCAACGGCTCAGGACCACAAACGTGCCTACGATGGCGATAAGGGTCCTAACACGGGAGGTATGGGTGCCTATGCACCAGTTCCTCACTTGCCACAGAGTGTAGTTGATACAGCGGTGGAGACTATTGTCAAGCTAGTCCTAGAGGGCATGATCCAAGAAGGGCGTCCATATCTGGGAGTTCTTTACGCAGGGCTTATCTTGACAGCTGATGGACCTAAGGTCATCGAGTTTAATGCTCGCTTCGGAGATCCAGAAACTCAGATTATCTTGCCTCGTCTGACCTCTGATTTTGCCCAAAATATCACAGATATTCTGGATAGCAAGGAGCCAAACATCACCTGGACGGACAAGGGTGTGACTCTGGGTGTGGTTGTCGCATCCAATGGTTATCCGCTAGACTATGAAAAAGGTGTCAAGTTGCCAGCCAAGACAGAAGGCGACATTATCACCTATTATGCAGGGGCTAAGTTTGCGGAAAATAGCAGAGCACTGCTATCAAACGGTGGACGTGTTTATATGCTAGTTACCACAGCAGACACCGTCAAAGAAGCCCAAAACACCATCTACAGCCAACTCGACAAACAAAACACAGAAGGGCTCTTCTACCGAACCGATATCGGAAGCAAGGCGATTAAGTAAAGATATAAGAATAACGCGACGAAGTCGCCAAATACGATAATGGTCGCCGTGGTGAAAAGACCAGAACAGTGAATGTTCTGGTCGGGGGAAACTTTGAGACCTTAGGCTCCAAGTTTAGGAATGAAACCGAAGGTTTGCTTCCGTCCCCACCACCTAAGACCATTATCAAAAAAGAAGAAAAGGAAAAATTATGACTAAACCAGTAATTTCCATCATCATGGGCTCAAAATCCGACTGGGCAACCATGAAAAAAACAGCAGAAGTCCTAGACCGCTTCGGTGTAGCTTACGAAAAGAAGGTTGTCTCTGCCCATCGCACACCTGACCTTATGTTCAAGCATGCCGAAGAAGCGCGTAGTCGTGGTATCAAGGTCATCATCGCAGGTGCAGGTGGCGCAGCTCATTTGCCAGGTATGGTCGCAGCTAAAACAACCCTTCCAGTCATTGGTGTGCCCGTAAAATCGCGTGCCCTTAGTGGTGTGGACTCGCTTTACTCTATCGTACAGATGCCGGGTGGCGTACCTGTTGCGACAATGGCTATCGGTGAAGCAGGAGCGACAAACGCTGCCCTCTTTGCCCTTCGTCTCCTTTCAGCAGAAGATCAGGCTATCGCGACAGCTTTGGCAGATTTTGCAGAAGAACAAGGAAAAATCGCAGAGGAGTCGACAAATGAGCTCATCTAAAACAATCGGAATTATCGGTGGCGGCCAGCTGGGTCAAATGATGGCCATTTCTGCTATCTACATGGGCCACAAGGTTATCGCGCTGGATCCTGCTGCAGATTGCCCGGCCTCTCGCGTGGCGGAAATCATCGTGGCTCCTTATAACGATGTGGATGCTCTTCGTCAGTTGGCGGAGCGCTGTGATGTTCTTACCTATGAATTTGAAAATGTCGACGCCGATGGTTTGGATGCGGTCATCAAGGATGGACAACTCCCTCAAGGGACAGATCTGCTCCGCATTTCCCAAAATCGCATTTTTGAAAAGGACTTTCTTTCAAACAAGGCTCAAGTCACTGTAGCACCCTACAAGGTTGTGACTTCAAGCCAAGACTTAGCAGATATCAACTTGTCGAAAAACTATGTTCTCAAGACTGCGACAGGTGGCTACGATGGGCATGGGCAAAAGGTCATTCGTTCAGAAGCAGACTTGGAAGAAGCCTATGTACTAGCAGATTCAGCCGACTGCGTTTTGGAAGAATTTGTTAATTTTGACCTTGAAATTTCTGTCATCGTGTCAGGAAATGGCAAGAACGTGACGGTTTTCCCAGTTCAGGAAAATATCCACCGCAACAATATCCTGTCTAAGACCATCGTGCCTGCTCGCATTTCAGAAAGTCTAGCAGACAAGGCTAAAACTATGGCAGTGAGAATCGCAGAACAACTCAACTTGTCTGGAACTCTCTGTGTGGAAATGTTTGCGACAGCTGATGACATCATTGTCAACGAAATCGCCCCACGGCCACACAACTCTGGGCACTACTCTATCGAAGCCTGCGACTTCTCCCAGTTTGACACCCATATCTTAGGTGTTATCGGAGCACCATTGCCAGCTATCAAACTGCATGCGCCAGCCGTCATGCTTAATGTCCTCGGCCAGCATGTCAAGGCTGCTGAAAAATATGTCACAGAAAATCCAAGCGCCCACCTCCACATGTATGGTAAAATAGAAGCGAAGCACAACCGCAAAATGGGACATGTGACTTTGTTTAGTGATGCGCCGGATAGTGTGGGAGAGTTTGGGAAAGGGATAGATTTTTAGGACAAGTCTATGATTAAAATCATCGTTAACGCTTTTGTTGAAAAGGATAAGACTGGAGCAGTCGTGGAAGTCTTGTATGCTAGCAGTGATCATGAAAAGGTGAAGGCTAAATATGAAAAGCTAGTTGCTCTATATCCTGAAAACTATTTAGCAATTTATGATTTACCATTGGATACCGATCTCAATGAATTACTACACTATCCATCTGTGTTTATTGGAAAAGAGGAGTTTGAGTAGAAATCTTGGTTTACCTAGATAGCTTATTCCCAACAGCTTACGAAGAAAGGAAAAATTAACAATATGATCGACCGTTACTCTCGCCCTGAAATGGCGAACATTTGGAGTGAAGAAAATAAATACCGTGCTTGGCTTGAGGTGGAAATCCTAGCTGACGAGGCATGGGCTGAGTTGGGGGAAATCCCTAAGGAAGATGTGTCTTTGATTCGTGAAAAAGCGGACTTTGACATCGACCGTATCTTGGAGATTGAGCAGGAGACGCGTCACGATGTGGTTGCCTTCACACGTGCGGTTTCTGAAACGCTTGGCGAAGAGCGCAAGTGGGTCCATTACGGTTTGACATCAACTGATGTGGTGGATACGGCTTACGGTTACCTCTACAAGCAGGCTAACGACATCATCCGTCGTGACCTTGAAAATTTCACCAACATCATCGCTGATAAGGCTAAGGAGCACAAGTTTACCATCATGATGGGGCGTACCCACGGTGTGCACGCTGAACCTACAACCTTTGGTCTTAAATTGGCGACTTGGTATAGCGAAATGAAGCGCAATATCGAGCGTTTCGAGCATGCGGCTGCTGGTGTGGAAGCTGGTAAGATTTCTGGTGCGGTTGGGAACTTTGCCAACATCCCACCATTTGTAGAACAATATGTCTGCGACAAGTTGGGTATCCGTGCTCAAGAAATCTCTACACAGGTGCTTCCTCGTGACCTTCACGCTGAGTACTTTGCAGTTCTTGCTAGCATTGCGACTTCTATCGAACGTATGGCGACTGAGATTCGTGGTTTGCAAAAATCAGAACAACGTGAAGTGGAAGAATTCTTTGCTAAAGGGCAAAAAGGTTCATCTGCAATGCCTCACAAACGCAACCCTATCGGTTCTGAGAACATGACAGGTCTAGCGCGTGTTATCCGTGGTCACATGATTACTGCCTATGAGAACGTAGCTCTCTGGCACGAACGTGATATCTCTCACTCATCAGCTGAGCGCATCATTACACCAGATACGACTATTTTGATTGACTACATGCTCAACCGTTTTGGAAATATTGTCAAGAATTTGACAGTCTTCCCAGAAAACATGATCCGCAACATGAACTCGACTTTTGGTTTGATTTTCAGTCAACGTGCTATGTTGACCTTGATTGAAAAAGGAATGACCCGTGAGCAAGCCTATGACTTGGTACAACCAAAAACAGCCTACTCTTGGGACAATCAAGTAGACTTTAAACCACTTCTTGAAGCAGATCCAGAGGTAACTTCTCGCCTCACTCAAGAAGAAATCGATGAAATCTTCAACCCTCTTTATTACACCAAACGAGTGGATGATATCTTTGAACGTCTTGGACTTGGTGACTAATCAACAAATATTGAATATAAAAAGCGAGATTTCCATCTCGCTTTTTTGATTCCTTGTCTATCAGAATCTTCTTTATGAGTATTGATATTAGACCCATTCGCCGTCGGCATTGACAGTGTAACCATCAATTGTTGTGTTAACAGCCAAAGCTCCTGAAGGGTATGCGTAATACCATTTATCGTTGACTTGGAACCAACCAGTTTTCATTGTACCTGAATTGTCAAGATAATACCATGTATCTCCTTGGTTGACCCAACCGGTTTGCATAGCTCCTGAATTGTCAAGATAATACCATGTACCATTGACTTTCTGCCAACCAGTTTGCATAACACCAGTCTCATCTAAGTAGTACCACGCTCCGTCTTTAACCCAACCGGTCTTCGCTTTATCTGAATGATCATAGTAATACCATTTGCTTTCAATTAATTTCCATCCTGGCTTACTATTTTTACCATCCGCTAATTGATGAGTGACTCCGTTAGCAGAGTTAGATTCAGCTTTAGGTCCACTTTCAACAACTACTTTGAAAGGAGTTTCTGTTCGTCTAGGCTCTTCCTTAGGAATGTCGAGTCTAGGTTTTTCTTCTGCGATTGGAGCAAGGCCGTTTTCATCGCCGACATGTGTAATTGGTGCTCCGAATTCCACAATTTGATCGACAGGGTCTTTGGTTACTTGACTATCTAGAATGGTTTCGCTAGTCTTTCCATTTTCAGTAAGAACAGATACGTAAGAAGTGCGTTCACCTAGAACTCCAGCTTTGACAACTTTTTCTTGACCTGCTGGGAGGTTCGTATTTTCTTTTCGAATGACTTTAAATGGAATGCTTTCTGTCTTCACAACTAGTTCAGGTTTGGTTTCAACATTAGCAGCTAGTTCATTTTCATCTAGGCTTCCTGAATGAGTTGCAGCTGGTTTGAGGCCTTGCAGAGCAGCTTTGAGCTTACCTACTAGTGCGTCTAGTTCAGCTTGTTTGCTGCGGTTGAGGTTAAGGTTTAGTCCATCTTTTGCTGCCTTGAGTGCTGCTAGGCTTTCTGTGCTGTATCCGTCTAAGTTTGTAGGGATTTTAGCTAATTCTTCGCGAAGAGCATTATAATTAGCTCGGAAGTAGTCTTTGTTGTGGTCAGCAAAGGCAGTCATGAGTTCAAAGATTTCCTCTTCCTTGTACTCAGCGCTTGGTCTATCTGCCCAGATTGAAAGCATACTTCCAACTGTTGGAAGGTCAACTTCAGGATATTTGGTAGAAGCTAGTTGATTGAATGGTGTTTTTCCAGTATTCTCAATAGCTTTTTTGAGGAAACCACCACCATCTTCTGGTTTTTGTCCGAGAATGTAGTACCAGTCACCGTTGGTATTCAAGAACTTATAACCCTTGCTTGCTAGATATTGAGGTGAAGCAAGGTTGTAGCCCCACCAGCCTTTAGACCAGTAAGAAATCAAGACATCCTTATCGAATTCAGCATCATCCTTGTCTTCATAGTAGAAGCCATCGTTGAAGGCCATTGGTTGTAGCCCTCTTTCTTTGGCCATAGCAGCAAGGCTGTTAGAATAGTCTGCGAACTTGTTATAGAGTCCATACCATTTGAGGTAGTACCAACCTTGGGCGTTGGTCGCATCATTGGCATATTCATCTGTACCATAGTTGAATATCTTTGATTTATCAGCAAAGTAATCCATATACTTACCGATAAGGGCTTTGGTAAAGTTAAGGGCTTCTTGATTTTCAAGGTCCATCGTGGTTTTTGAGACCTTATCAAAGTTGGCTTGAGGATTCGCGATGCCAAGTTTTTCCATGGCGACCAGCATAGCATCCATATGTCCTGGGCTATTAATAGCTGGAATCAGACCAATACCTTTTTCCTTAGCGTATTTGGCAAGTTCTGTCACTTCTGCCTGTGTCAGTGCAGTACCGTTTGGATCGTCGTAGTAAGCTTTAGTTCCTTCGATAATAGCTTTTTTAACGTCATCACTAGCATAGGTTTTTCCGTTGGCAGTAATGGTCATATCATCGAGTAGGAAGCGAAGGCCATCATTTCCTAGAAGGAGGTGGGCATCAGAGTAGCCGAGCTCACTCGCCTTGTCTACGATGCGTTTGAGTTGATCTAGAGAGAAGTATTTGCGACCTGCATCGATGGAAATGACTTTATTCTTATTCAGTTTTTCAAGTTCGCGTTTAGCATCCTCTTCTTTTTGTGCTTCAGGGGTTAAGGCCAAGTTTTTAATAGCTTCTTGAAGGTTTACGATTGCTTGATCAATCGTGTCTTGTTGAGCACGGCTGAGGTTGCTATCGAGTGAACGGATGGCTTTTTCAGCTTCTTTTACAGCAGCAAAACTTTCAGCAGTATAGCGGTTAGAGTCTTTTGGAATAGTTTCTAGTGCTTTTTCTGCAGGTTGGTAGTTGGCTGCAAAGTATTCAGCGTTGGCATTTGCAAAATGACGCATAAGTTTGAAGAGGCGAGATGGTGAATAACGTGCAGATGGGGTATCGGCCCAAGCAGCTACCATACCACCGATGATTGGGACATCAGCTCCTTCTGTTTTGGGTACAGAAGTGATTGGTGTATTTTTAATACCATTGAGCCCCTGATCGAGATTGTACCAACCTTGACCATCAGCGTTTCGTCCGAGGACGTAGTACCAAGCATCGTTGGTATTAAGAATTTGGTGGCCTTTTTCAGCAAGTAGTTTAGAAGAAGCAACGTCATAACCACCCCAACCGCCAGTCCACATAGAAACGATGATATCTTTGTCAAAACTACCAAAGCTTGTGTCGCTATTGTAGTAGATACCGTCGTTAAAGGCCATTGGTTTGAGACCGTGTGATTTTACAATACGAGCAAGGTCATTGGCGTAAGAGATGAATTTCTCATATCCTTTTTCAGGGTAGCCTTCATTTGGATAATATTTATCAGCTTGAAGCACGCTCCAACCTTTAGCATTGGTTGCATCATTGGCATATTCATCTAAACCAATATTGAAGATTTCAGATTTCTTAGAGAAGTAGTTAGCGTATTTGTCAATCAAAGTTTTTGTAAAATCAACTGCTTGTTTATTATTTAAGTCAACAGTTCGTTCAGATTTTGTACCAAAATAATCAAAGTTAGGATTTTCAATGCCAAGTTCTTTCATAGCATGGAGAATAGCATCCATATGTCCAGGACTATTGACAGTTGGAATCACTCCAATTCCTTTATCTTTGGCATAATTAATCAAATCTGTCATCTGACTTTCAGTGAGATGGTTACCATTTGGATCATCGTAATAAGCATTTGTTCCATTTTCAATGGCGCGTTTGACATCATCACTCGAGTAGGTTTTATCGCCCACTTTCATAGACATATCATCCAGCATGAAACGGAGGCCATCGTTCCCTACCAAGAGATGAAGATCTGTGTAACCATATTCTTTCGCTTTATCGATGATTTCTTTGAGCTGCTCAGGTGAGAAATATTTACGTCCGGCATCAATTGAAACGATTTTTCGTTTAGCTAATTTTTCGTTTTCAGTTGCAGCACCTTCCTTTCCTGCCTCTGTTGCCGGTTTGTCAGCCTCTGCTTTCGGTTCATCTTTCTTAGCATCTTTTTCAGCTGGTTTATCCTTGTCAGCTTCTGGTTTATCAGTCTTATCTGTATCCGACTCTTTAGAATTAGCCTCTTTCGGAACTTCCTTTTTAGGGCTAGTTTCCTCTGCCTTTTTATCGGTAGTTTCTTTTTCAGCAGAAGTTGGAGTTACCACTTCTTCTTTATCACTAGGAGTTGAACTAACTTCCTCTTGTGGTTTTTCTTCTGTTTTTGGAAGACTAGCTACCGTATCAGTAGTCGGAGTTTCCGTTTCTACAGTTTTTGGAGCTTCTGGTTGAAGCTCTGCTTTAGGTGTTTCCTCAGTCCGATTTTCGGATGGTTGAGGGGAATCGGAAACCGTATGGATGGTCGGTTGGTTTTCCGTAGTAGTAGGAGTAACTCCATCGGCTGCAACAGCCTGTGCTTGGAAGGCAAATCCAATTAGAACAGAAGCTGCTCCTACAGCGTATTTACGAATGGAAAAACGTTGTTGTTTTTCTTGTTTCATTGCAAAACCTCCTGATTGTATTTTATATTGATAGCGTTTACATAAAACAACACCCTTATTTTATTTCTTATATTAATAAGAGTCAAGAGGAGGTGATAAAAAACTATAATAAGTATAAAAAAATATAAAATTTAAGCTTAAGATTTCAGATTGGTTGTAAAAGAAACATATATATATTTAGTAGAAATTTTTTAGCCCTATTTCTATAAAATACTCTACAAACTATAGAATCTACTATAAAAGGTAAGCGCTACCTTTTTGGTATGGTATAATAAGCATAGAAAAAGCCCAAGCAAGGCTTAGGCTTTCTTCTTAGTGATCACGGTCACATGAAATGAATTTGATTTTGTAGTAATCTGCGCGTTTATATGTTTCGCTGTATGCAAGAACTTGACCAGTAGACTCTAGTTTAGTAGTCTTGGTTTGTAAAACGGTTGGGAATTGTTCATCGACTCCGAGGATTGAAGCCGCATGTTCTGGAGTTGGAAATGCTATTTCATTGATTTCTTCAAAATGTTCATCATTCATGTGAATGTGGTAATCCAATTTGAAACGGTTATAGATAGAGCTATAATATTCAAGATTTGGATAATTTGCGTTGATGTATTGTTCTGGGATGTAAGATGTATGGTAGATGTACACAACACCACCTGTTTCGCGAACGCGTTCAATCTTGTAGTAGAACTGATCTCCGCGTAGTCCAAGTTTTTCTAAGTAGCTTAGTTTATTTCCACGCTCAATAGAAAGGACGGTAACTTTATCATCTTTAGTTTCAAAAACTTCTACATCTGAAAACTCTACGAGTTTGTGTTTGCGTGCGCGTGAAACGAATGTACCCTTTCCTTGTTGACGGACAATATAGCCATCCTTGGCAAGGTCGTTTAAAGCGCGAACAACTGTGATAGAACTAACATCATACATTGCAATCAATTCAGCTTCAGTGTAGAATTTATCTCCACTGGCAAATTGACCAGAAATGATTTTGTTCTTTAACTCATCTTTAATATATTGATACTTTGGAATTGCCATATTTTCACCTCGATTTTCCTTCTCCGTTAAAGATTTTACCATAAAACTGGAAAGAATAGTAGCCTTTTGAATAAAAAAATTAGAATAATAGGCTATAAGGTTAATTTACATAGGAATAAATAGAAAAACCTACATTTTTATACATGGTGCTAAAATGTTGTTATGACTATAGATTACAAGATTTTTATAAGTTTTTTGTGTAAAATTTAGTGAAAAATGAAAAAAATTGTGAAAACCTATTGACAAATGTAAGATATTGAGATATATTTACTATATCAACAAATGAAAGCGTAAACTTTATTGTCAGAAGGTAAGAATATGACACGATTTGAGATACGGGATGATTTTTATCTCGATGGAAAATCATTTAAGATTTTATCTGGCGCCATTCATTATTTTAGGGTTCCTCCAGAAGATTGGTATCATTCGCTCTATAATTTGAAGGCTCTTGGTTTTAATACAGTAGAAACTTATGTGGCTTGGAATCTACACGAGCCTCGTGAGGGTGAGCTTCACTTTGAAGGGGCTCTGGATTTGGAGCGATTTCTTCAGACAGCACAAGATTTAGGTCTCTATGCGATCGTTCGTCCGTCTCCCTTCATCTGTGCAGAGTGGGAATTCGGTGGTTTACCAGCCTGGCTCTTAACAAAGAATATGAGGCTTCGTTCCTCAGATCCAGCCTATATTGAAGCTGTCGGTCGCTACTATGACCAGCTCTTGTCACGGTTGGTTCCACATTTGTTGGATAATGGTGGCAACATCCTCATGATGCAAGTTGAAAATGAGTATGGTTCTTATGGAGAAGATAAGGCTTATCTGAGAGCCATTCGACAGTTGATGGAAGAGCGTGGCGTAACCTGTCCCCTCTTTACATCAGATGGTCCATGGCGAGCTACTCTGAAAGCTGGAACCTTGATTGAAGATGACCTCTTTGTAACAGGGAACTTTGGTTCTAAGGCGCCTTATAACTTTTCACAGATGCAGGAATTCTTTGATGAGCATGGTAAAAAATGGCCGCTCATGTGTATGGAATTCTGGGATGGCTGGTTCAATCGTTGGAAAGAACCGATTATCACACGGGATCCGAAAGAATTGGCAGATGCAGTTCGAGAGGTTTTGGAACAAGGCTCCATCAATCTTTACATGTTCCATGGTGGTACAAATTTTGGTTTCATGAATGGTTGCTCGGCTCGAGGAACTTTGGACCTACCACAAGTTACATCTTATGATTACGATGCCCTTCTGGATGAAGAAGGAAATCCAACTGCCAAATATCTGGCAGTCAAGAAGATGATGGCAACACATTTCCCAGAGTATCCGCAGTTGGAACCACTCTACAAAGAGAGTATGGAGTTGGATGCTATTCCACTAGTTGAAAAAGTTTCCTTGTTTGAAACTTTGGATAGCTTGTCAAGTCCAGTAGAAAGCCTCTATCCTAAAAAGATGGAGGAGTTGGGACAAAGCTATGGCTATCTACTCTATCGAACAGAAACAAACTGGGATGCAGAAGAAGAAAGACTTCGTATCATTGACGGTCGAGATAGGGCTCAGCTTTATGTCGATGGTCAGTGGGTCGAAACCCAATATCAGACAGAGATTGGGGAAGATATTTTTTATCAAGGTAAAAAGAAAGCGCTATCTAGGTTAGATATCTTGGTAGAAAATATGGGGCGTGTCAACTATGGACACAAGTTCTTAGCGGATACGCAACGTAAGGGAATTCGGACAGGGGTTTGTAAGGATTTGCACTTCTTACTAAACTGGAAACACTATCCACTCCCACTAGACAATCCTGAGAAAATTGATTTTTCAAAAGGATGGACAGAAGGACAACCAGCCTTTTATGCTTATGATTTTACAATCGGAGCGCCAAAAGATACTTACCTAGACTTGTCTGAGTTTGGTAAGGGAGTTGCCTTTGTCAATGGGCAGAATCTAGGACGTTTTTGGAACGTCGGCCCGACCCTCTCACTTTATATCCCTCATAGCTATCTCAAGGAAGGTGATAACCGCATCATCATCTTTGAAACAGAAGGTGAATATAAAGAAGAGATTCATTTAACTCGAAAACCTACACTAAAACACATAAAGGGGGAAAACTTATGACAATTGTAGGATGCCGTATCGATGGACGTTTGATCCACGGACAAGTAGCCAATCTTTGGGCTGGAAAACTAAATGTTTCACGTATTATGGTTGTAGATGACGAAGTTGTCAACAATGACGTTGAAAAGAGTGGTTTGAAACTTGCGACACCACCAGGTGTAAAATTGAGTATTTTGCCAATTGAAAAAGCGGCAGCCAATATTCTTGCTGGTAAATATGATAGCCAACGTCTCTTTATCGTGGCTCGTAAACCAGACCGCTTCCTTGGTTTGGTCGAAGCAGGTGTACCACTTGAAACTCTCAATGTTGGGAATATGTCTCAAACACCAGAAACTCGTGCCATTACACGTTCTATCAACGTAGTGGACAAGGATGTGGAAGATTTCCACAAATTGGCAGAAAAAGGTGTTAAACTTACTGCTCAAATGGTTCCAAATGATCCAATTTCAGACTTTTTGAGCTTATTAAAATAGGAAAAAATTTTTAGGAGGTCATTGTTATGATACAATGGTGGCAAATTTTACTTCTCACTTTGTACTCAGCTTATCAAATCTGTGATGAGTTGACGATCGTTTCATCTGCAGGTTCCCCTGTATTTGCTGGTTTCATTACTGGTTTAATCATGGGAGATGTGACTACTGGTCTGTTTATCGGTGGTAGCTTGCAATTGTTCGTTCTTGGGGTTGGTACCTTCGGTGGTGCTTCTCGTATCGACGCAACTTCTGGTGCGGTTCTTGCAACAGCATTCTCAATCTCTCAAGGTATTGATACAGACCTTGCGATTACAACAATCGCTGTGCCAGTAGCAGCTCTCTTGACTTACTTCGACGTTCTTGGACGTATGACAACTACTTTCTTTGCACACCGTATTGATGCTGCAATCGAACGCTATGACTACAAAGGAATCGAACGCAACTACTTGCTTGGTGCGATTCCATGGGCTCTATCTCGTGCCCTTCCAGTCTTCTTCGCGCTTGCATTTGGTGGTGAATTTGTACAACACGTAGTAGACTTCGTTACAAAATACCAGTGGGTTGCAGATGGTTTGACACTTGCAGGACGTATGCTTCCAGGTCTTGGATTTGCAATCTTGCTTCGTTACCTTCCAGTTAAACGTAACCTTCACTACCTTGCAATGGGATTTGGTTTGACAGCTATGTTGACTGTTCTTTACTCATATGTAACAGGTCTTGGTGGCGCTGTTGCTGGTATCGTAGGTACTCTACCTAAAGATGTTGCTGAAAAAATTGGTTTCGTGAACAACTTCAAAGGATTGTCTATGATTGGTATCTCTATCGTAGGTATCTTCCTAGCAGTGCTTCACTTCAAAAATAGCCAAAAAGTAGCTGTAGCAGCACCTTCTACACCATCAGAAAGTGGGGAAATCGAAGATGACGAATTCTAATTACAAACTTACAAAAGAAGATTTTAATCAAATCAACAAACGTAGCTTGTTTACTTTCCAATTGGGTTGGAACTACGAACGTATGCAAGCTTCTGGTTACCTTTACATGATCCTGCCTCAGTTGCGTAAAATGTATGGGGATGGCACTCCTGAATTGAAAGAAATGATGAAAGTTCATACTCAATTCTTCAATACTTCACCATTCTTCCATACCATTATCGTTGGTTTTGACCTTGCCATGGAAGAAAAAGATGGTGTAGGTTCAAAAGATGCTGTTAACGGTATCAAGACAGGTTTGATGGGACCATTTGCTCCTCTTGGAGACACAATCTTTGGTTCACTTGTACCTGCTATCATGGGATCTATCGCAGCAACTATGGCTATCGCTGGCCAACCTTGGGGTATCTTCCTTTGGATTGCAGTTGCAGTAGCGTATGACATCTTCCGTTGGAAACAGTTGGAATTTGCCTACAAAGAAGGGGTTAACCTTATCAACAATATGCAAAGTACCTTGACAGCTTTGATTGACGCTGCATCTGTACTTGGTGTCTTCATGATGGGTGCTCTTGTAGCAACAATGATCAACTTTGAAATTTCTTACAAGTTGCCAATCGGTGAAAAGATGATTGATTTCCAAGACATCTTGAACCAAATCTTCCCACGTTTGCTTCCAGCAATCTTTACTGCCTTTATCTTCTGGTTGCTTGGTAAGAAAGGTATGACTTCTACTAAAGCTATCGGTATCATTATCGCTCTTGCAGTAGGTCTTTCTGCCCTTGGTCACTTTGCATTTGGAATGGGCGTATAATTTATGACGCAATCATTAATTTTGGTGAGCCATGGTCGTTTCTGTGAAGAACTTAAAGGTAGCACTGAAATGATTATGGGCCCACAAGACAATATTTATACAGTAGCTCTTCTTCCAGAAGATGGCCCAGAAGAATTTACTGCAAAATTTGAAGCTGCTATCGAAGGGTTGGATGATTTCCTAGTCTTTGCGGATCTTCTCGGTGGGACACCTTGTAACGTGGTCAGTCGTTTGATCATGGAAGGTCGTGACATCGAACTTTATGCAGGGATGAATCTTCCAATGGTGATTGAATTTATCAATGCGAGCCTTACAGGTGCAGATGCGGACTATAAGAACCGTGCTGCAGAAAGCATTGTGAAAGTCAATGACCTGTTAGCGGGCTTCGATGATGACGAAGATGAATAAGATGTGACAACGTGAAAATCAGAGGGAAAATAGGCGATAGGAGGATGGAGCGATTCTCCGACGATAATCGGTCTTTTTCCCAAAGATTTTAGTTGGAACTCGATTCAATAAGATGTGATAACGTGAAAATCGTTAGAGCATTTTATATAGAATATACATGGGAATGGGGCTTACTCCCATTCCCATATTTAATAGAAAAAGAGGAACTCAATGCTACATTATACAAAAGAAGACTTGATTGAATTGGGTGCAGAAATCACTACACGTGAAATCTACCAACAGCCTGATGTATGGAAAGAAGCTTTTGAATCTTATCAAGCAAAACGTGAAGAAATTGTAGCCTTCCTACAAAGGATTGCTGATAAACATGACTATATCAAGGTTATCTTGACAGGTGCTGGGACTTCTGCTTATGTGGGAGATACCTTGGTACCTTACTTTAAGGAAGTCTACGACGAACGCAAATGGAATTTCAATGCTATTGCGACAACAGATATTGTGGCCAATCCAGAAACTTATTTGAAAAAAGATGTGGCGACTGTCCTTGTGTCTTTTGCTCGTAGTGGGAACTCGCCTGAAAGTGTGGCGACTGTTGATTTGGCCAAAGCCTTGGTGGATGAGCTTTACCAAGTGACGATTACTTGTGCAGCAGATGGTAAATTGGCTCTTCAAGCTCATGGAGATAACCGCAATCTCTTACTTTTGCAACCAGCTGCTTCTAATGATGCTGGATTTGCTATGACTTCTAGCTTTACGTCTATGATGTTGACAGCTCTCTTGGTCTTTGATCCTACAGAATTTGCTGTGAAAGCTGAACGTTTTGAAGTTGTGTCTAGTCTTGCTCGTAAAGTCCTAGACAATGTAGAAGATGTTAAAGAACTTGTTGACCTAGACTTTAACCGTGTCATCTATCTAGGCGCTGGTCCTTTCTTTGGACTTGCTCATGAAGCTCAGCTCAAGATTTTGGAATTGACAGCTGGCCAAGTGGCGACCATGTATGAAAGCCCAGTTGGCTTCCGTCACGGTCCAAAATCTCTTATCAACGAAGATACAGTTGTCTTGGTCTTTGGGACAACGACAGACTACACTCGTAAGTACGACTTGGACTTGGTTCGTGAGGTTGCTGGTGACCAGATTGCTCGTCGTGTTGTGCTTTTGAGTGATCAATCCTTTGGTCTTGAAAATGTCAAAGAAGTGGCCCTTGGTTGTGGCGGTGTCTTGAATGATATTTACCGTGTCTTCCCTTACATCGTTTATGCTCAACTCTTTGCTCTATTGACTTCACTCAAGGTAGAAAATAAACCTGATACACCGTCTCCTACAGGTACCGTAAATCGTGTGGTACAAGGTGTTATCATCCACGAATATCAAAAGTAATACTGCGTTTATAGATTCTTGATAAAGGAGTTTGTAAATCATACAAGTAAACCATAGATTGTCAGTAGGCTTTCTATGGTTTGTTTGCTTGAGAGAAATAGTAAAAGGAGAACAGAATGAAAGCATACACAGAGCGTGTATTTGGAAATGTTGGGGGCAAGGATGTCTTGGCTTATCGCTTTGAGACGGACGGTGGCTACCAGCTTGAGGTTATGACTTATGGTGCGACTATCTTGCGCTATGTCACACCTGATAAGGCTGGAAATTTTGCCAATGTTATTTTGGGATTTGATGACTTTGATAGCTATGTAGGCAATAGTCCCAAGCATGGAGCTAGTGTAGGTCCTGTGGCAGGCCGTATTGCAGGTGCGACCTTTGAGCTCAATGGCAAGACTTATGACCTTGAGGTCAACAATGCTAGCAACTGTAACCACAGTGGTTCAACAGGTTGGGATTCGAGCTTGTTTGAACTAGTTGAAGTAAGCGACCATGGCTTGACCCTCTACACAGAGCGTACAGATGGGACAGGAGGATTTCCTGGGAATCTCAAGATTTGGATCAGTTACCACTTAGAAGAAACTGGTGCCTATGAAATCAGCTATAAGATAACGACCGATCAGGATACGCTGGTTAATCCAACCAATCACAGCTATTTCAACTTGTCTGGTGATTTCACGCAGACGATTGACCGTCATGTCTTCCAACTAAACACAGAGGGCATTTACCCAATCGCTCCTGACGGTGTTCCTGGCAAAACTTCAGATACTAGTCGTGATGTGGTCAAACACATCTACAATGGTGCCTTGTTGAAAGACATCTTTGCAGAAGAAGATGAGCAAATCCAACTAGTATCTGGTTTGGATCATCCATTTGCTCTTCCTGCAGGTCATGACAATGCTGGTTTCCTTTATGACCAAAACTCAGGTCGCTTCCTGCTCTTCAAGACAGAGGCTCCTTGTTTTGTAGTCTACACAGCAAACTTTGTGGATGAAAGTGTCATCATAGGAGGTCGGCCAATGGTACAGCACAATGGGATTGCCCTTGAAGCGCAAGCTTTACCAGATGCCATTCACAGCGACCTCAAAGACCAAGTCATTCTTAAAGCCGGTCAAACCTTTACGAGTAAGACACGTTATGAGCTTGTTGTGAAGTAAAGAATGAATCTTCTACTTTGCGGGGTGAATAGCATTTGCCTCATGACATTAGTAGAAACGGGCAAAGAGTAGGGAAATATGATATAATTTAATATTGAAAATACCTGTCCTATCTAAAGGATAAAAGGAGAAAAAGATGAAGAAAATTGTATTTGCTAGCGCCTTGGCCTTGACCCTGGCTGGAGCAGTTTTGACAACTGATGTTTTTGCGAATGACAGATTGGTGGCAACACAATCTGCTGATGGTAAAAATGAAAATGTCTTGAGCTCAGAAGTGCTTAATCCTGCTAGCGGTAATGTTTTGGTTGGAATCAAGGGAGAATTTTTAACCCCAAATAAACAAGCTATTTTGGATGCAATCAATAAGATTCGTCAGGAAGCAGCTGATGAAGGTTTGGTAGATAAGTATGTCCCTATTAAATGGTCTACTGATCTTGAGAAAACTGCTTTTGTACGCGCTACTGAGGTGTCAGTAGCTTTGAAACCCGAGCGTCTTTCTACTAAAGAAATCTGGACTGCTTTTCCATCTAGTAATAGTATAAGAGGAGAAGCTTTAGATGTGAACTATGAAGGTTTTCTAAAAGCAATTGAAAATTGGCATGCTGAGAAGGCGAATTATGTAGCGAAAAAGAAGGGTGGAACCTCTAAAGAATTTACAGGTTATTATGAGGTTTTGATCAATTCTAAATTTACCTATGTGGGTCTCGCAGCCTTTAAAAACGCAGCTAGCTCTCAGCAAGTAGCAACGATTTCTTTGGCTTTAGGTGATGATGCTTCTTCAGAGGAATTGGCTGGTGGATATGGTTCTGCTATTCAGTATACAGAAGTGACTGCCTCAAACCTTTCAACCGTTAAAAGTAAAGCTACAGTTGTAGAAAAATCGTTGAAAGATTTCAGAACATCTCCATCTAGTCAGTCTGGCTGGGTGAAGTCCAATGGTAAATGGTATTTTTATGAGTCTGGTGATGTGAAGACAGGCTGGGTGAAAACGGGTGGTAAATGGTACTACTTGAATGATTTAGGCGTCATGCAGACTGGATTTGTAGAAGTTGATGGAACATGGTATTTCCTTGATAGTTCAGGCGCGATGTTTACAGGCTGGGGAACAGATGGTAGCAGATGGTTTTACTTCGATGGTTCAGGAGCTATGAAGACAGGCTGGTATAAGGAAAATGGTACTTGGTATTATCTTGATCAATCAGGTGTCATGAAGACAGGTTGGTTTAAAGTAGGCAAGTACTGGTACTATGCATATGGTTCAGGAGCTTTGGCTGTGAACACAACAACACCAGATGGTTACCGTGTAAATGGTAATGGTGAATGGGTGAACTAGAAACTAAAGGAATTGCTTTAACAACTTTAGATAACCTATATTTGTTACTATAATTTTAAAGATGGAGAGAAGAGCTTGCTTCTCTCTGTTTTTATGTGGATAAAAACTTTCTACAGCCTCATAAAATATTGGGCATATACTTCACTTTATCCTGTTTTTAAAAAGTTTCTCTCTTTTTATTTTGCTAAGACTTTTTTATCCATTCATTTGTATATCTATCTCTAGAATCTTTTTGGAAATTGGTGTATAATGGGACAAGTTGTATATTTTACTATAAATTAACATACTAATTTAAAAATGTAAAAAGAGGGGAATATGAATTTCAAAACTAGTGGAGAAGAAAGACAGAATTTCTCGTTAAGAAAATTGTCAGTTGGCCTTGTATCTGTAGCAGTTGCGTGTTTCTTTTTGATGGGAACTGGCCTACAGACTGTATCTGCCCAAGAATCTCATACTGTTAACTATACATATGTTTTAGAGTCAGATTTGACTGATGAGGAGAAGGCTCTATTGGTTACATCCCTACCACAAGTAGCGGAAGAATCAGATGCTACCTATTATCTAGTCTATAGACCAAATAAAGTCTTACCCAACACAGGAACTAGCTCCTCCCTAGAAACTGCTGCCTTGGTGGCAGGTCTTAGTTTGCTGATCGTAGTGGTTCTTAAGGGACGCGACGGCAAGAGCAAGATTAGTCGATTCTTGTTAGTAACCAGTCTAGGAAGCCAGTTGCTGTCTCCAACTGTCCTTGCCTTGACTAGCGAGACGCTAGCTGCCTACAACACTCAGCTATCGGTTCAGGCAGGAGATGCTTTGCCAGCTCCGGTTGATATTCCTGGATACACTTATCTAGGATTTGTAGAAAACAAATCAGCTCATTCTGTACCGGCAACTAGCAAGCCAGCAGTATCTACTGGAAATCAAAAGGTTAAATCAGAAAACAGTCAATCTCAAGAAGTGGTGGCGTCCCATTCAGCAGGTTCGACTATGGGAACTGAATTTGTCAAGCAGACAAATGACAGCAACTCTCACTCTGAAAATGTAGATAGTCCAGCAGCAACAGCTGTATCTCCTAAAAACGAGGATGTTAGTCAGCAACCAGCAGTTCTTCAGAGTCAGGAAAGTAAAGATAGTCATGTTGTCAAAGGTGAGGAGCAAGACCAAAAACCAGCACCAGCTACAGAGTCTGCAACAAATTCAAGCCTAACTGGTGGGAATCAAGAACAGACAAATCCAGTCCAGCCAGTTTCGCAAAGCCTAGTGGTAGAGAATCAGCGAGGAGGAACACCTTCTCCTGTAGAGCCCCAACCACAAGAAAATAATGAAACTGTAGTGCAAGCAAAGGGTACGCAAGAGTCAGGTCACGAGGGTGAATCTCTAGTTCAGCCAGCACAACCGTCTTATACAGCCCCGTTAGAAGCAAAAGGGACTCAAGAGCCTGGTCATGAAGGTGAAGCAGTAGTCCGTGAAGAAGCTCCAGCCTACACAGAATCCTTAGAAACCAAAGGTACGCAAGAACCGGGTCATGAGGGTGAAGCGGCAGCTAGCGAAGAAACCCCAGCCTATACTAAACCAATAGAAGCTAAAGGTACGCAAGAACCGGGTCATGAGGGTGAAGCGGCAGCTAGCGAAGAAACCCCAGCCTATACTAAACCAATAGAAGCTAAAGGCACGCAAGAGTCAGGTCACGAGGGTGAATCTCTAGTTCAGCCAGCACAATCGTCTTATACAGACCCAATAAGCACTCAAGGCACGCAAGAACCCGGTCATGAAGGTGAAGCAGTAGTCCGTGAAGAAGCTCCAGCCTACACAGAATCCTTAGAAACCAAAGGTACACAAGAGCCAGGCCATGAAGGTGAAGCTCTAGTTCAGCCAGCACAACCGTCTTATACAGACCCAATCAGCACCAAAGGCACACAAGAACCGGGTCACGAGGGCGAAGCTGCAGTTCGCGAAGAAGCTCCAGAATATACTCAACCCCTCGAAACCAAAGGCACACAAGAACCGGGTCACGAGGGTGAAGCGGTAGTCCAACCAGCGCTAGCAGAATACACAGGAGATGCGAAACTAGAACCTGCAGTAGAAGAAGAACTTCCGGCTTTAGAGGTCACTACACGAAATAGAACAGAAATCCAGAATATTCCTTATAAAACAGAAGAAATTCAGGATCCAACACTTCTGAAAAATCGTCGTAAAACTGAACGACAAGGTCAAGCTGGAACACTTACTATTCAATATGAAGACTATATCGTAAATGGTAATGTCGTAGAAACGAAAGAGTTGTCACGAACTGAAGTAGCTCCGGTGAGCGAAATTGTCAAAGTAGGAACACTTGTGAAAGTTAAACCTACAGTAGAGATTGCCAACTTAACAAAAGCTGAAAACAAAAAATCGATAACTGTAAGTTATAACTTAACAGACACTACATCAGCATATGTCTCTGCAAAAGCGCAAGTTTTCCAAGGAGACAAGCTAGTTAAAGAGGTTGATATAGAAAATCCTGCCAAAGAGCAAGTAATATCAGGTTTAGATTACTACACACCGTATACAGTTAAAACACACCTAACTTATAATTTGGGTGAAAATAATGAAGAAAATACTGAAACATCAACTCGAGATTTCCAATTAGAGTATAAGAAAATAGAGATTAAAGATATTGATTCAGTAGAATTATACGGTAAAGAAAATGATCGTTATCGTAGATATTTAAGTCTAAGTGAAGCGCCGACTGATACGGCTAAATACTTTGTAAAAGTGAAATCAGATCGCTTCAAAGAAATGTACCTACCTGTAAAATCTATTACAGAAAATACGGATGGAACGTATAAAGTGACGGCAGCCGTTGATCAACTTGTAGAAGAAGGTACAGATGGTTACAAAGATGATTACACATTTACTGTAGCTAAATCTAAAGTGGAGCAAGCAGGAGTTTACACATCCTTTAAACAGCTAGTAACAGCAATGCAAAACAATCTGTCTGGAGTCTATACATTGGCTTCAGATATGACCGCAGATGAAGTGAGCTTAGGCGATAATCAGACAAGTTATCTCACAGGTGCATTTACAGGGAGCTTGGTCGGTTCTGATGGAACAAAATCGTATGCCATTTATGATTTGAAAAAACCATTATTTGATACATTAAATGGTGCTACAGTTAGAGATTTGGATATTAAAACTGTCTCTGTTGAGAGCAAAGAAAATGCTGCATCAGTAGCAAAAACAGCAAACAATGCAACTATCAGCAATGTAGCTGTAGAAGGACAAGTATCAGGAAGCAAATCTGTAGCAGGATTAGTAGTAGATGCAGCAAATACAAGAATTGAAAACAGTTCATTCAGCGGAAAACTAGTCGCCAACCACACAGATAATAATGCAAATTACGCTGGAGGAATCGTTGCTAAATTAACCGGAGGAAATTCTAAAGTTGACCGAGCGAAAGTAGATGCCGTCATCTCTACAGCAGCACGTAATAATAACCAGACAGCCGGAGGAATCGTTGGTAAACTGGAAAGTGGAGCGTTAGTGACACGTTCTGTAACAACAGGTAAAATCCTAAACGGTAATGGATACCCGAGAGTAGGAGGAATAGTAGGTTCTACGTACTCAGGAGGTCGACTTGACAATGTAGTAAGTTCTGTTGATGTTGGAGATGGTTATGCTATTACTGGAGATCAGTATAATGGAGCAAATGTTAAAAATGCTATTACCTCTGTTGAAAACAAAAAACAAGATAACTTCGTTCGAAAAGTAAGTAAAGAAGAAGTGGATGCTAAGATTGCTTCTTATGGAATCACAGTAACTCTTGATGATACTGGACAAGACTTAAAAGCAAACTCAAAAGAAATTGACTATACAAGATTAAGTCAAGCACAAGCAGAAAGAAGAGTAGCCTATAACAATATTGAAAAACTAATGCCATTCTACAATAAAGAGCTAGTTGTTCACTATGGTAATAAAGTAGCTCCAACGGATAAACTTTATACGACAGAACTGCTTGATGTCGTACCGATGAAAGATCAAGCAGTAGTAACAGATATCAATGCAAATAAAGATTCTATCAACAGGATCATGTTACATTATAAAGACAATACAGTAGACTATCTAGATGTGACATTTAAAGAAAACTTTACCAATAACAAGGTGGTTGAATATACTGTTTCAGGAAAAGAATACATATTCACACCAGAAGCCTTTGTATCAGATTATACAGCGATAACGAATAATGTACTAAGCGAATTGCAGAACGTAACGTTTAGCTCAGAAGCGACTAAGAAAGTGCTAGGGGCGGCAGACGATGCAGCATTAGATAACTTATACTTAGATAGAGAATTTGAGGAAGTTAAAGCTAATATTGGAGAGCACTTAAGAAAAGTATTAGCGATGGATAAATCCATCAACACTACGGGAGATGGTGTAGTTGAGTATGTAAGTGAGAAAATCAAACATAACAAAGAAGCCTTCATGCTGGGACTTACCTACATGAACCGATGGTACAATATTAATTATGATAGTCTGAATACAAAAGATTTATCAGTGTACAAATTTGACTTTAACGGAAATAATGAAGCTTCAACGCTAGACACTATCATCGCCTTAGGAAATAGTGGACTAGAAAACCTACGAGGACCAAACACGACAGGTCTATATGCGAGCACACTTGCACCACTTAAAGGAGAAGATTCAGTCTTTGACTTCGTAGAAGCATATCGTAAATTGTTCTTACCGGAAAAAACTAATAATCAATGGTTGAAAGACAATACGAAAGCTTATATTGTAGAGGTAAAATCTAATATAGCAGAAGTTAGAGCAAAACAAGAATCGGCAACACCAGATAGTAAATATTCACTAGGAATCTATGATAGATTATCATCGCCTACGTGGAGATATAAGGGTATGCTGTTACCGTTACTAACATTACCAGAAGAGAATATATATGCAATTTCTAATATATCGACATTAGCATTCGGAAGTTATGAGCGTTATAAAGATCGAGTAAATGGAACGTTTCTGTCTGGAGAAGCTTTACGTCAATATGTACGTGAGAAGGTTAATCAATCAGCGGAATGGCAAAGAGATCACTATGATATTTGGTACAATCTATTAACGCCAGAGTCAAAAGAGAAGTTATTCCGCTCAGTACCAGTAACCGATGGATTTTACTTTAATAATGCAGAAGGAAGAGGATATTGGGCAACTGCGACTGATAAATACATTGATTCGGTTTACAATTTCTTTGGTCCAGCAGGCAAGTGGTATAGTCTAAGAAGCGGTGCTGGTGCATTTGCAGATGGATCTGAGGTGTATTTTGTAAGCGATAGATTATTGGATCAATATGGAACGTCAGTGTACACTCATGAAATGACTCATAACTCTGATGGTAATATTTATTTCGAAGGATATGGTCGTAGAGAAGGTTTAGGAGCTGAACTTTATGCGTATGGATTACTTCAATCTGCAAGCAAATTGGATCAAGAAGGGGTGATTCTTAATACGGCATTTAAAGGTGAGAAAGACTCATTAACTCGCTTGCACACTTATGATCCAACAACGAGATACCAATCTGCAGCTGATCTAAAAGAGTATGTTCATGGAATGCACGATGTTCTATATACACTAGATGCGATGGAAGCAAATGCTATTTTATCTAAATCGAAAGATGTTAAGAAAAAATGGTATAGAAAACTAGAAGATACTTATGTTAAAGATACGAAGTACAATAAAGATACGCACGCAACAAATACTATTCGTCAATTAACAGACGCAGAAGTAGAAAAACTAACAACTTTAGACTCATTAATCGATAATGATATAATCTCACGTAGAGCATATAAAGATACTGGAAGTTACGGAAGAAATGGCTACTATGCTGTAAGTATGTTCTCGCCAATCTACTCAGCTCTAAGTAATCCAAATGGTGCACCAGGAGATGTTACATTTAAAAAAGTAGCGTATGAACTTCTTGCTGAAAAAGGATACCAAGATGGGTTCATTCCATATGTGTCAAACAAATACGGAGACGAAGCATTAAGAAATGGTATGAAAACTTACTCTAGTTGGTTTAAAAAAGATGTTGGTCTGATTACGGATACGATGGTGTTAAATAAAGTATTTGGAAACCAATATGCAACATGGGCTGATTTCAGAAAAGCAATGTTTAATGAGCGTATAGCTAAAAAAGATAGATTGAAACCAATCACAATTCAATATGAATTAGGAGTAGTTGGTAGTACAAAAGAGGTAACAATCTCATCAGCACAAGAGATGCAAGCTTTAATTGATGCGGCAGTAGCGAGAGATATAACTAATATAGATCGTACGACAAGTCATGCTCCTGCAAGTTGGGTGCATCTACTTAAACAAAAAATCTATAATGCATATCTACGTACTACAGATGACTTTAGAGAATCTATTTATAAATAAGATTGTAGAGTTTTATTGTTGAATAGTGTTTCTTGTAAGAATGAGGAGTCAGATGACCAATCTACTCCTTTTTCTTATGGAGTGATATAGAGATTTGATTGGATGCAGATTGCAGGAATCATCTTCCGCTCGCAAATGACCAATGGTGACAAGATGTATCTCAATCCCACAGAAAACGTTGATTTGAGAAATAACTTTGCTAGCCTAGTAAAATAAATACAACACAATCCTAGAAGAATTTTTCTGGGATTGTTTTTTTGCTGAGCGGGATGCTTCAAGTTGTCTGGCTTGACTTTCTTGATGGAAGTTATATAATAGATGTAACAATTATAATTACAATAAAAGGAGGGTCGCTTATGACCTATGAATACCAGAGCTACATTTATTTAGCCGAGGCAGTTTTAAATGTGAAGGACTTGGCAAGTCAAACAGCCTTTTATCAGCAGATTATTGGTTTAGAAATTTTATCTCAAGCGCAGACAGAGACCGTTTTAGGAATTGGTGGAAAAGCCTTGGTACACTTGATTCAAGCACAAGAGGGTGGAGAAGTAAGGGAATATTATGGTCTTTACCATCTGGCTATTCTCTTGCCGACACGAAAGGCTTTGGCGGATGTCTTGAAACACCTGACAGATTTACAGATTCCCCTTGTCGGCGGTGCAGATCACGGTTACAGTGAGGCACTTTACTTAGAGGACTTGGAGGGAAATGGCATTGAACTCTATCGAGATAAGCCGGTTTCCACATGGGATATTCGAGAAGATGGCCGCATTATCGGGGTGACTGAGGCCCTTGCGGCGCAGGATATCTATGAGTTGGGAGAAAGGGTAGAGCCTTTTATCCTGGCAGAAGGTACGAGAATGGGGCATATCCATCTTTCCGTCAAGGATAGTCGAAAGTCCAGTCAGTTTTATCAAAAGGTGTTAGGACTAGAGGATAAATTCAGTGTGCCTAGTGCTAGTTGGATTGCAGCTGGGGACTACCATCATCATTTGGCAGTCAACGAATGGGGAGGAAAAGGGCTGGCTCCGCGTAAGCAAGGTTTGCCAGGTTTGGCTTATTATGTCATTGAAGTCGCTCGAAAAGAAGAACTGTTAACGATTGCCCAGCGAGCAAAAGAAGTTGATGCACCAATCAAGTGGCTGACATCTAGCCAGCTGGAAATCACAGCCCCAGACGGAATTGTGACTCGTATCCGCATAGCTAGATAGACGGTATATGATGAAGGTAAAGCATCAATTGTAGAAAGAGCTCCTTATTTTAGTCAGATATGTAGAAAATTTGATATGATAGTAGGGAATAAGGAGAAAAATACTATGACAAGCGAATACCAGAAAATGATAGCAGGCGAGTTTTATCGTCCATCGGACCCAGAACTGAGAGCCTTAGCTCAGGATTCTCGCCAAAAACAGGCTGCCTTTAACAAGGAAGAGGATCCCTTAAAAGGAGCCGAAATCATCAAGACCTGGTTTGGCTCGACCGGGAAAAATCTTTATATCAACACTCGCTTGATGGTGGACTATGGTGTTAACATCCATCTAGGGGAAAATTTTTACTCTAACTGGAACTTGACCATGCTGGACATCTGCCCCATTCGTATCGGGGACAATGCTATGATCGGTCCCAACTGTCAGTTTTTAACCCCACTCCATCCACTGGATCCACAGGAACGTAATTCAGGTATCGAGTACGGAAAGCCTATCATAATTGGAGACAATTTCTGGGCTGGTGGTGGCGTCATTGTCCTTCCTGGAGTGACACTGGGAAATAATGTTGTTGCAGGAGCAGGGGCAGTAATCACCAAGTCCTTTGGCGACAATGTTGTTTTAGCTGGCAATCCTGCGCGCGTGATTAAGGAGATACCTGTGAAATAGCAGAAAAAAGGAACAGCAGTGGCTGTTTCTTTTTGTAGGTTTCATCATTTTTTATCCAGCCTACATTTACCTACTCTATCTCTTAGCAAGTCTGTTTCATTAAGCAAGTTCTAAGCATCTCGTAAGTGGGATGTTTTTCTCCTCAGTTCATCAGCCTCCTCCTTGACACTCCGTCAGCTTTTGATACAATAGTACAAAATCAGAGGAGGTGGGCTATGATTCAGAAACATGCGATTCCCATTTTAGAGTTTGATGACAATCCTCAGGCGGTCATCATGCCCAATCACGAGGGGCTGGACTTGCACTTGCCCAAGAAGTGTGTCTATGCATTTTTAGGTGAGGAGATTGACCGTTATGCGAGGGAAGTAGGGGCGGACTGTGTCGGTGAATTCGTTTCTGCCACCAAGACCTATCCAGTCTATGTCGTGAACTACAAGGGTGAGGAAATTTGTCTGGCCCAGGCTCCTGTCGGTTCCGCTCCAGCGGCCCAGTTTATGGATTGGTTGATTGGCTATGGTGTGGAGCAAATCATTTCCACTGGCACCTGTGGTGTGCTAACTGATATAGAGGAGAACGCCTTTCTAGTCCCTGTTCGGGCTCTGCGAGATGAAGGAGCCAGTTACCACTATGTGGCACCTTCTCGTTATATGGAAATTCAGCCAGAGGCTATTGCTACCATTGAGCAAGTTTTGGAAGTTAGAGGGATTCCCTATGAAGAAGTCATGACCTGGTCCACAGATGGTTTTTACCGAGAAACGGCTGAAAAGGTGGCTTATCGCAAGGAGGAAGGCTGTGCTGTTGTGGAGATGGAGTGTGCTGCACTTGCGGCAGTAGCTCAACTGCGCGGGGTTCTCTGGGGAGAATTGTTGTTCACAGCGGATTCTCTAGCCGATTTGGACCAGTACGACAGTCGTGACTGGGGTTCAGAAGCTTTCGAGAAGGCCTTGGAACTCTGCCTTGAGATAGCCTTTCATATCTAACTCATATCCTTCTTTTTATGGTACAATGGATGTATGTTATTCAAATTATTTGTGAAAAAACTTGAAAGGGTCTTTGGCGGACTTTCTCCTGCTCGTCGGATTTTTTTAAGTTTCGCTGGAGTTATTTTTATAGGTTCTCTCCTTTTGAGTTTGCCTTTTGTCCAGGCGAGCGGTTCGCAGGCCACTTATTTTGACCATCTATTTACGACGGTTTCGATGGTCTGTGTGACCGGCCTCTTTACGCAGCCGGTAGCTACCACCTATAATGTCTGGGGTCAGCTGATTTGTATGCTCTTGATCCAGATTGGTGGTCTGGGGCTCATGACTTTTATCGGGGTCTTTTATATTCAGGGGAAGCAAAAGCTCAGTCTTCGCAGTCGTGAAACCATTCAGGAGAGTTTTAGTTACGGGGAGACTCGGTCACTGAAGGCCTTTATGCGGTCCATCTTTTTGACGACTTTTCTTGTAGAGGGCTTGGGTGCCTTCCTGCTAAGTTTCCGTTTTATTCCTGAGTTTGGCTTGGGACGGGGTGTTTTTGCCTCTATCTTTTTAGCTATTTCAGCCTTTTGTAATGCTGGTTTTGATAATTTCGGCAGTAGCAGTTTAGTGAATTATCAGACGGATCCTTTAATCAATCTGGTCATTGCTGGTTTGATTATCACGGGTGGTCTGGGCTTTATGGTCTGGTTTGACTTGGCAACCCAGCTAGGCAAGAAGAAAAAACGCCGTCTGCGTTTCCATACCAAGCTGGTCCTCTTCTTGACCGCAGGGATTTTGTTGTTTGGGACAGTATCCACACTCTTTACGGAGTGGCACAATCCTGGAACCATTGGCAATCTCAGTGTCCCAGAGAAAGTGCTGGTTAGCTTTTTCCAAACCGTCAGCATGAGAACAGCTGGATTTGCTTCTATTGATTACACCCAAGCTCGGCCGGTGACCCTGTTTATCTATATCCTACAGATGTTTCTGGGTGGGGCGCCTGGAGGGACAGCTGGGGGGCTCAAGATTACAACTTTCTTTGTCTTGTTGGTCTTTGCGCGTAGTGAATTGCTGGGCTTGCCTCATGCCAATGTGGCGCAGAGAACCATTGAGACTCGCACAGTCCAAAAATCCTTTAGTGTCTTCATTATCTTTTTGATGACCTTCTTGTTGGGCTTGATGTTGCTGGGAATTACGGCAGAAGGAACGCCGCGTTTTATCTACATCATGTTTGAGACCATTTCTGCCCTTGCGACAGTTGGGGTAACGGCAAATCTGACACCAGAATTGGGCAAGCTAGCTCTCAGCATTGTCATGATGCTTATGTTTATAGGCCGTATCGGTCCCTTGACCTTGCTGGTTAGTCTAGCGGATTACCAGCCTGATAAGAAAGATTTGATTCAGTATATGAAAGCAGATATTAGTATTGGATAAGAAAGGAAGAACGATGTCAGATCGTACGATTGGAATTTTAGGCTTGGGGATTTTTGGGAGTAGTGTCCTGACAGCCCTCGCCAAGCAAGATATGAATATTATTGCCATTGACGACCACGCTGAGCACATCAATCAATTTGAGCCAGTTTTGGCGCGTGGAGTTGTGGGCGATATTACAGATGAGGAACTCCTCAGAACCGCTGGAATTGATACCTGTGATACGGTTGTAGTGGCAACAGGGGAAAATCTGGAATCGAGTGTGCTTGCAGTTATGCATTGTAAGAGTTTGGGTGTACCAAGGGTTATTGCCAAGGTCAAAAGCCAGACAGCCAAGAAGGTACTGGAAAAAATCGGTGCTGACTCGGTGATTTCACCTGAGTATGAAATGGGGCAGTCTCTAGCGCAGACCATTCTCTTTCATAACAATGTTGATGTCTTTCAGCTGGATAAAAATGTGTCTATCGTAGAGATGAAAATCCCTAGTGTTTGGGCAGGCCAAAGCCTGAGTCAGCTGGATCTACGTGGTAAATACAACCTCAATGTTCTAGGATTTCGTGAGCAAGAAAATTCACCACTGGACGTCCAATTTGGTCCTAATGACCTCTTGAAAGCAGATGCCTATATCTTGGCAGTCATTAACAACCAGTATCTAGACGACTTGGCAGAATTAAATTCGTAAGGAGGGGAATCCCCTCTTTTTTGATCTCCTAGATAGCAAATAGAGAGACCTGTATTCCAATTGAGACTAGAAACCCTTGTATTCTAGTAAAAGTCCTTCAAAAGCTGGACTTTTACTAGAATAGAAAGAAGTGACAAGAGAGAGTAGTACTCTTCGAAAATCTCTTCAAACTACGTCAGCTTCGCCTTGCCGTATATATGTGACTGACTTCGTCAGTCTTATCTACAACCTCAAAACAGTGTTTTGAGCTGACTTCGTCAGTTCTATCTGCAACCTCAAAACAGTGTTTTGAGCAACCTGCGGCTAGTTTCCTAGTTTGCTCTTTGATTTTCATTGAGTATAAGAAAAAATCAGTCCCCTAAAGGAGTAGATTATGAAGTTATTGTCTATCGCCATTCCTAGCTATAATGCCGCTGCCTATCTTCATTACTGTGTGGAGTCGCTAGTGATTGGTGGTGAGCAAGTTGAGATTTTGATTATCAATGATGGGTCTCATGACCAGACTCAGGAAATCGCTGAGCGTTTAGCCAGCAAGTATCCTAGCATCGTTAGAGCCATTTATCAGGAAAATAAGGGGCATGGCGGTGCTGTCAATCGTGGCTTGGCAGAAGCTTCTGGTCGTTATTTTAAAGTAGTTGATAGTGATGACTGGGTGGATCCCCGTGCTTATCTGAAAATTTTGGAAACCTTGCAGGAACTAGAGAGCGAGGGGCAAGAGGTGGACGCCTTTGTGACCAATTTTGTCTATGAAAAGGAAGGTCAGTCTCGTAAGAAGAGTATGAGTTATGAGTCAGTTTTGCCTGTCCAGCAGATTTTTGGCTGGGACCAGGTCGGAAATTTCTCAAAAGGTCAGTATATCATGATGCACTCGCTGATTTACCGGACAGATTTGTTGCGAGCCAGCCAGTTCCAATTGCCTGAACATACTTTTTATGTCGACAATCTCTTTGTCTTTACTCCCCTTCAGCAGGTCAAGACCATGTACTATCTGCCTGTCGATTTCTATCGTTATTTGATTGGGCGTGAGGACCAGTCTGTCAATGAGCAAGTGATGATTAAACGCATTGACCAGCAACTCAAGGTCAATCGACTCTTGGTAGACCAGCTTGATTTGTCCAAAGTAAGCCATCCCAAAATGAGAGAATATCTACTGAATCATATTGAGATTACGACGGTTATTTCTAGTGCTTTGCTTAACCGAGCTGGAACAGCGGAGCATCTGGCCAAAAAACGGGAGCTGTGGACCTATATTCAACAGGAAAATCCAGAGGTCTTTCAAGCTATTCGTAAGACTATGTTGAGCCGTTTGACCAAACATTCAGTCTTGCCAGCTCGCAAACTTTCCAATGTTGTCTATCAAATCACCAAATCTGTTTATGGATTTAATTAATATAAGTATTTTATAAGAGGGATTTAAGAAAAATTTTAACTTTTTCTTAATCCTTTTTAATTTTAGGAGATTATACTAGAGTCATCAAATAAAGAAAAACTCTAAGGAGAATCCTATGAAATTCAATCCAAATCAAAGATATACTCGTTGGTCTATTCGCCGTCTTAGTGTCGGTGTTGCCTCAGTTGTTGTGGCTAGTGGCTTCTTTGTTCTAGTTGGGCAACCAAGTTCTGTGCGTGCCGATGTAGTCAATCCAACCCCTGCTCAAGTCGTGCCAGACGCTGCTTCGGTGAGTGAAAAGAGCGACTTACCAGCAGAACTTCTCAAAGAAGCAGTCGATACAGCTCTTCCTTCAGAACAGGCAGACTCAGCACCTAAAGCAAGCTTGGATACTACAAACTCTCCAGAGAAAGCGGATGTGGCTGCTAAAGACCAAGTAGTAGCACCAAAAGAAGAAGTGCAAGCAAAACCAGAATCTAAGAAAGAAACAGAAGATGCGGTTAAACCTGCGCCTGCAGTTTCTGGACAAGACCGTGAAGCAAATGAGGCTCAACCAGCAACTACTCCAGCTGAAGTTCAAAAAGGCGTGGCTGACAATACCAAAGACACAGTAGATGTTCCAGCTGCATATTTGGACAAAGCCAACTTCCCAGGCCCATTCACAGCTGGTGTCAACCAAGTCATCCCATACGAATTCTTCGCCGGAGACGGTATGTTAACTCGTTTGATTTTGAAAGCATCTGACAAGGCTCCATGGTCCGACAATGGTTCAGCTAAAAATCCAGCTCTCCCACCAGTAGAAAACTTGGGCAAAGGTCTCTATTTCTATGAAGTAGATTTGGCAGGAACTCAAGGTAAATCAGACAAAGATTTGTTAGACTTGTTGAAACAAAACGGCACTCAAAGCTACAAAGCAACTATCAAAGTGTATGGTGCGAAAGATGGTAAGGCTGATTTGACTAATCTCGTAGCGACTAAAGGTTTGGATGTCAATTTGAATGGCTTAACTACTCCAGCCGAAGTTCAAAAAGGTGTGGCAGACAATACCAAAGATACAGTGGATGTTCCAGCTTCTTACTTGGACAAAGCAAACTTCCCAGGCCCATTCACAGCCGGTGTCAACCAAGTCATTCCATATGAATTCTTCGCTGGTGACGGTATGTTGACTCGTTTGATTTTGAAAGCTTCTGACAAGGCTCCATGGTCAGACAACGGCTCAGCTAAAAATCCAGCTCTTTCACCAGTAGAAAAATTAGGCAAAGGCCTCTACTTCTATGAAGTGGATTTGGCAGGTACTCAAGGAAAATCTGACAAAGAGCTACTTGATTTGTTAAAACAAAACGGCACTCAAAGCTATAAAGCAACTATCAAGGTGTACGGCGCTAAAGATGGCAAGGCCGATTTGAACAATCTCGTAGCGACTAAAAATTTGGATGTCAATTTGAACGGCTTGACTACTCCAGCTGAAGTCCAAAAAGGTGTGGCAGACAATACCAAAGACACAGTAGATGTCCCAGCCACTTACTTGGACAAAGCCAATTTCCCAGGCCCATTCACAGCCGGTGTTAACCAAGTTATTCCTTACGAGTTCTTCGCCGGTGACGGTATGTTGACTCGCTTGATATTGAAAGCATCCGACAAGGCTCCATGGTCAGACAATGGTTCAGCCAAAAATCCGGCCCTTCCACCAGTAGAAAAATTAGGCAAAGGCCTCTACTTCTATGAAGTGGACTTGGCAGGTACCCAAGGAAAATCTGATAAAGAGCTTCTAGACCTCTTGAAACAAAACGGCAGTCAAAGCTATAAAGCAACTATCAAGGTATACGGTGCTAAAGACGGCAAGGCCGATTTGAGCAATCTCGTAGCGACTAAAAATTTGGATGTCAATTTGAACGGCTTGACTACTCCAGCTGAAGTCCAAAAAGGTGTGGCTGACAACACTAAAGACACAGTAGATGTCCCAGCTAGCTACCTTGACAAGGCTAACTTCCCTGGACCGTTCACAGCCGGTGTTAACCAAGTCATTCCTTACGAGTTCTTCGCCGGTGACGGTATGTTGACTCGCTTGATATTGAAAGCATCCGACAAGGCTCCATGGTCAGACAATGGTTCAGCCAAAAATCCGGCCCTTCCACCAGTAGAAAAATTAGGCAAAGGCCTCTACTTCTATGAAGTGGACTTGGCAGGTACCCAAGGAAAATCTGATAAAGAGCTTCTAGACCTCTTGAAACAAAATGGTACGCAAAGCTATAAAGCTACTATCAAAGTGTACGGTGCTAAAGATGGCAAGGCGGACTTGAGCAACCTTGTAGCGACTAAGGATTTGGATGTCAACTTGAACGGTTTGACCACCCCAGCTGAAGTACAAAAAGGCGTGGCTGACAATACTAAAGATACAGTGGATGTTCCGGCTACTTACCTGGACAAGGCTAATTTCCCAGGCCCATTCACAGCCGGTGTTAACCAAGTTATTCCATACGAATTCTTCGCTGGTGATGGCATGTTAACTCGCCTTATCTTGGAAGCCTCAGATAAGGCTCCATGGTCAGACAACGGCTCAGCTAAAAATCCCGCTCTCCCACCAGTAGAAAAATTGGGCAAAGGCCTCTACTTCTATGAAGTGGATTTGGCTGGCACTCAAGGAAAATCTGATAAAGAGCTTCTTGACCTCTTGAAACAAAACGGCACTCAAAGCTATAAAGCTACTATCAAAGTGTACGGTGCAAAAGATGGCAAGGCAGACTTGAGCAACCTTGTAGCGACTAAGGATTTGACAGTGAACTTGAATGGACATCAGTCTCTTACTCCGATGCAATCAGGCTTCGTCCCATCTTCTAATGGTTCAGCTATGCCGGCTCCAATGATGAATAGTCATCAAGATGCGTCTAAGATGAACGCTCAAATGCCAAGTGCCAATCAAGATGAGATGAAATCTCAAATGCCAGCTACTAGTCAGGATAAGATGATGCCTAACAAAGAGCAGGACAAAACCATGAATGCTAGCCAGCCTATGGCAACACCAAGCATGAAGCAAGACCAAGCTCCAGCAGCCTCAAGCAAAATGTCTGATGAAGGCAAGATGGCATCTAATAACAAGGTGTCAAGTCCAATGATGGCTGATCAAATGAAAGAGCAAAAAGACATGCTTCCATATACTGGTGAAGCTCAAACATCAATGGCTACTCTTGGATTCTTTGGACTCGCCTTGGCCGGCCTGCTAGGTGGACTCGGTTTGAAAGCTAAAAAAGAGGAAAATGACTAGTCTAGCTACAGACTTTCTATCTAGGATATGAAAAATCCAGATATCGTTTAGAATGTTCGTAAAGAGATAAAAATAGTGTTATACTATTGTGGTATAGCACTGTTTTTTTCAAAGGAGAGACAGATGGGAAAGACAATTTTACTCGTTGACGACGAGGTAGAAATCACAGATATTCATCAACGCTATCTGGTTCAGGCAGGATATCAGGTTTTGGTGGCTCATGATGGAGTAGAGGCCTTAGAAATCTTCAAGCGAAAAGCGATTGATTTGATTATTACAGATATCATGATGCCTCAGATGGATGGTTATGATTTGATTAGCGAGGTCCAGTATCAATCTCCGGATCAGCCTTTTCTCTTTATCACGGCTAAGACTAGCGAGCAGGACAAGATTTACGGCCTAAGCCTGGGGGCAGATGACTTTATTGCCAAGCCCTTTAGCCCTCGTGAGCTGGTTTTGCGTGTCCATAATATCTTACGTCGCCTTCATCGTGGAGGTGAGACAGAAGTCGTCAGTCTCGGGGATTTACGGATGAATCACGGTAGTCATGAGGTCCAAGTCGGAGATGTGGCGCTGGATTTGACCGTCAAATCCTTCGAACTTCTATGGCTTTTAGCTAGTAATCCAGAGCGCGTTTTCTCTAAGACAGACCTCTATGAAAAAGTCTGGCAGGAAGACTATGTGGATGATACCAATACCTTGAACGTTCATATTCATGCTCTTCGACAGGAGTTGGCTAAACATGCTAGTGCAGAAACACCGACCATCAAAACCGTCTGGGGCTTGGGCTACAAAATTGAGAAAGCACGAGGTAGTCAATGAAATTAAAAAGTTATATTTTAGTGGGGTATATCATTTCAACACTCCTAACGATTATCGTGGTTTTTTGGGCTATCCAGCGCATGTTAATTGAGCAAAGAGAAATTTATTTCCTGATTGGCATGACTTTAATCGCAAGTTTTGTCGGTGCTGGGATTAGTCTCTTTCTCCTATCGCCTGTCTTTACATCATTGGCTAAACTTAAGGAACATGCCAAGCGAGTAGCGGACAAGGACTTCCCTGCAAATCTGGAGGTTCAAGGGCCTGCAGAATTTCAGCAGTTAGGGAAAGCCTTCAATGAAATGTCCCATGATTTGCAGGCGACCTTTGATTCCTTGGAAGAAAGCGAACGAGAAAAGGGCTTGATGATTGCCCAGCTGTCGCATGATATCAAGACTCCCATCACTTCGATCCAAGCGACGGTAGAAGGGATTTTGGATGGGGTTATCAAGGAAGGAGAACAGGAGCATTATCTAGCAACCATTGGGCGTCAGACGGAAAGGCTCAATAAACTGGTTGAGGAGTTGAATTTTTTGACCCTAAACACAGCTAGAAATCAGGCAGAGACGACTAGTAAAGACAGCATTTTTCTGGATCAGCTCTTGATTGAGTGCATGAGTGAATTTCAGTTCTTGATTGAGCAGGAGGAGCGAGATGTCCACTTGCAGGTGATTCCAGAGTCTGCCCGGATTGAGGGAGATTATGCCAAACTTTCTCGCATCTTGGTGAATCTGGTCAATAACGCTTTTAAATACTCAGCTCCAGGAACCAAGCTGGAAGTGGTGGCTAAGCTGGATAATAACCAGCTTTCAATCAGTGTGACCGATGAGGGACAGGGGATTGCCCCAGAGGATTTGGAGAATATTTTCAAACGCCTTTATCGTGTAGAAACTTCGCGTAATATGAAAACAGGTGGTCATGGCTTAGGTCTTGCGATTGCGCGTGAATTGGCCCATCAATTGGGTGGGGAAATCACAGTCAGCAGCCAGTACGGCATCGGAAGCACCTTTACCCTCGTCCTCAATCTCTCTGACAATGAAAATAAAGCTTAAAACCCCTTTACAAATCTAGCCATTCATGGTAAAATGGATTTTGTGTGAAATATCAGCAGGAAAGCATGAAGCTCGTCAACAGGTGTCTTATGATAAGTAACCTTGGCTGTTTAGGCGAAGGGCATCTGCACGAATCAGGGCTTTCTAAGTGACTATTTCCACCGAAATATTATTTATATCAGGAGGACATTTACATGTCACGTTATACAGGACCATCTTGGAAACAAGCTCGTCGCCTTGGCCTTTCACTTACAGGTACAGGTAAAGAATTGGCACGTCGTAACTACGTACCAGGACAACACGGACCAAACAACCGTTCTAAATTGTCAGAATACGGTTTGCAATTGGCTGAAAAACAAAAACTTCGTTTCACTTACGGTGTAGGTGAAAAACAATTCCGTAACTTGTTCGTACAAGCTACAAAAATCAAAGGCGGAATCCTAGGTTTCAACTTCATGCTTCTTTTGGAACGCCGTTTGGATAACGTTGTTTACCGTCTTGGTCTTGCGACTACTCGTCGCCAAGCTCGTCAATTCGTAAACCACGGTCACATCCTTGTTGACGGAAAACGCGTTGATATCCCATCATACCGCGTAACTCCAGGTCAAGTGATCTCAGTTCGTGAAAAATCATTGAAAGTTCCAGCTATCCTTGAAGCAGTAGAAGCTACTCTTGGACGTCCAGCATTCGTATCATTCGACGCTGAAAAATTGGAAGGTTCATTGACTCGCTTGCCAGAACGCGACGAAATCAACCCAGAAATCAACGAAGCACTTGTCGTTGAATTCTACAACAAAATGCTTTAATTTTAAGATATATTTTACAGAAAGCCTACAACAGTGGGCTTTTTGCTTTGTCTTAAAACGTTGATTTCTGGGTTTGTCATCATTTTTGTCATCACTTATAACGAACTAACAGCTTTCTCATAAAATGAGACGGCTGTTTTTGCTTTTTCTTTGGAGAGATGACTGTAAGTGTCCATAGTCATAGCTAGTGTAGAATGACCTAGACGGTGTTGCAATTCTTTATACGGTATTCCAGAGTTTAGCAAAAGACTAGCGTGTGTGTGTCTAAAACCGTGGAATCCAATATTAGGAACGCCAGCATGTTTGAAACGTGTGTTTAAACGATTTGATAGTGTTTTATTGTTTGGGTATTTATGAATAAAATCTGAGAAGACAACAGTTTCAGTTCGACCAAGTTTCCAAGCTTCTTGCCTTTGTCTTTTTTGATACACTTTTAAGACCTCTATAGTTTGTGGGTCAATATCAATTGTGCGATAACTTGCCTCAGACTTTGGGCTGTTAATCTCACCTAAATGATTTAGTGTCTTTGTAATATTCACAGTTGCATTATGTAGGTCAATATCTGACCAGTGTAGAGCTAAGGCTTCGTTAATACGGCAACCAGTAGCAAGAAGAAACTTATACAAAGTAATTTCATAGATATTTCTATATATTGCTAAGTTAGCCTCTTCTAAATAGCTAAGAAATTGTTTTAACTCTAAGTTATTAAAGTGTTTTACTTTGTTTCTACCCTTTTTTATTTTACGAGGAAGAATAACTTCACGAGCTGGATTTATATCAATAATCTGCATTGTCACAGCATATTGTAGGATACGTTTATTTAGCGCGTGAATTTTATCATAATGTAGAAATGCACCTTCTTCTCTTTTGTTAGCGCGTAGAGCTAGTTGATTAACAATGCGTTGGATAGTTGGAGTAGTTAACTTATCTAACCTATAAGAACCAAATAAAGGAATTACATGGTTAGCTAATAGTCGTTTTACTGAATCTTGCGTATTTGGTTTTACTGTGTGTTGATAGCTTTCCCACCATAGTTGAGCTACTTCTTCATAGCTTGTTAGTGGGATTGTTTCCTTTTTAGTACAGCCATTATTTTGGAATTCAGCCTTAGCTAATTGAGCTTTTTTCTTCAGTTCAGTTTTTGTTCTAGCTGTCAGATTAGCTTGTATTCTTTTTCCAGTTGTCATATCGATACCAAGATATACCCTAGAACGATATACAGTGCTACCATTTTGTTTCTTGATTTCTGCTATTTTCATTTCTTAACCTTTCTAACATCAGTAGGCAAGCTGTAAAAGGTTATGAAAAATAGTTATTATGATTTGTGTCTAGAACGAATACCTTCAATTAGTATTTGTAGAGCGGTTAAGTCTTCAGTTGTGAGTGCTTGACCATCAATAGTTATTTTTACATTCTTTCTTAAGATATAATCAAGGTTGACTTTAATATTTTCCCCATTGATAATATCTTGGCTAATATCTTTGTATGTTTTTAACTTTGAGAATATGGATTCGCCATTTCTTAACTCAATTAAATCTTTTAAAAGTTGCTTCTCTTTATCGTTATGAACTGAGTCCATGTGGATATTTTTGATTATCTCATCAATATAAGAGTTAGCCAATTTTTGATATTTAATGTTGTATTCATCAAACTCTAATCCATCTTGTTCGCATTTTTCTTTTATAGAGCATTTAGCAATATATTCAGTGATTTCAATGAGCTTCTTTACGCTGGGAATCTTTTTCTCATTCTCAATTTGTGAGATATAAGACTGTGATACTTTTAGTTCTTCAGCGAGGCTCTTAGTAGTTACATCGCCTTCTGTGCGGTGTTTTTTAAGATATGCTCCTATCATATTTAACCTCCGTTTAATAACTTTAGTAATATTTTAGCACAAAACTCTTGACATGTAAATATAAAACTGATAAAATGCAAAACATAACCTAAGTTAATTGACTTAGTTAAAAAGGTGAGCTGTAATAGTTATGAGAGGATAGTTGTGAACAAATAGGAAAGAAGGAGGATATATGTATAGTATACCACAAGGGATATTATCTCAAGAAGCAGAACTAGCATTGTTGGGAAGGATTGAGTTTTTAATAAATGATTATCTATCACACGCAGTGCTTCCATCTCACAGTGACTCGTTCGGCTTGATTCAACAGAAAGAGTTAATCAAAGAACTAGGTATTAGTTTAGTAACTCTGCATGAATGGGAGCGTTTGGGGTTAACCAGATACTGTCCACCGATAGAAGGAACTCGCAAAGTTTTCTATAAGAAATCAGATGTTATGAAGTTCCTTTCAATTACTAGAAAGGAGTAACTATATTGTATGAAATAATAAAAATATAGTTGAAAATTCCTATGATTACTTGAAATACATAGGTACTTGTAACCATGTTGAATCTTTGATTCAATTGCTATCAATTACACTATATAGTGTAATGCTTATCCAAGAAAGGATTTTCTAATGACATTAATTACTATAAAGCCAAAGCGTTCTGTGTTAGAATCAGACTATGAATTTGAAACTTACCCAGAGAGTGCTATTCAAGATTTTGCTAACGCTACTCCAATAGATAAATATAAAGAAGCGTGGCGAATCTATAAAAATGAGGTAATTGATTCTGACCCTTATAAAGACGTTTCAGAAAAAGACAAGATGAAAAAGAGAAAACCTCCTTTTTATATTATGGCAGAATTTTTAATGGTTCATCTCATTGTGGTTAGTATAGCTGAAATAGAGGATACCGGTGAAGGTAGCTTATTTGTGTACAATCCAAAAGAGGGGATTTATCAACCTGCTTGGGATATAGTTACTAAATTAGTAAGAAGATTAGAGCCTTCTTATAGGAGTAGTGATATATTAGAGACTATTTCTGTACTAAGTTGTAACTGTAAAAATGTAAGTGTATATCAAGGCTCACGTTATATAGCGTTAGGGAATTGTATTTATGATACTTATTATCGGTACGGAATGAAATACAGTCCTTCAATTGTGTTTACACATAAGGTACAAGTAAATTATAATCCAGAAGCAACTTCTCCAGTATTAGGCGATTGGTCTATTGATTCTTGGTTAACTGAGTTGTTTAATAATGATGCTGAACTAATTCGCTTAGCATGGCAAACAATTTTGGCAGTGATAAGTGGATATGCTGACGAGAGAATTATTTGGCTGATTGGAAAAGGAGGAACTGGTAAGGGTAGTTTTCAGGACTTGTTAATTAACTTAGTAGGTAGGAGTAATACAGCCTCCATGAAACTAATTGAATTAGATGGCAAAAACCGTTTTGCTACTTCACAGTTAATAGGTAAACATCTAGTTATTGGAGATGATAACCCTATTGATAAGGAGGTAACAGACCCTTCTACTATGTTCTCTCTAGTTACTCATGATATAGTCACAATCGAAAAGAAAGGCAAACAGGCCTATTCTGCTCGACTTACTCCTGTGATTGTTCAATCATCTAATCGATTGATTAAGATTCATGGAGACAAAGAAGCTATAGCAAGAAGAACTTTTATACTTCCCTTTGTTTCTGAATTTAACAGAGCTGGGTACAAAAGAGAAATAAAGCAGGTTTATCTAAAACATCAGGATGTATTAGAATATGTATTGAAGAATGCATTAGACTATGATATCAGTGACGGATTCAAGGATATCAGTTATCACCCTTCTATCAAGGAAATTCATGGTAAGTCTATGACAAGTGTTGAACAGTTTTCATATTATCTGTTTAGTCGTGTGAAATCTACTTTCTTGCCGAATTCATTTATGCTATGGGCATATACACAGTTCTGTGAGAAGAATGGTTTAGTAAAAGGAACTAAGGAAGCTTTTCACAAAGAATTAAAAGATGCACTTCCATCAAACTGGGTCTTTAAGTCAACATTATCTACTTGTAAAGATTTTGATGAGAGTGATTTGGTTCCTTTTACTCATTCTAAGCCCTTCAGTTTAGATACCACAAAGAGATATAAGGGATATGTATTGAGGTCATGCTCTTGATACACTTGAAACAGTAAATTTCATTTCTATTTTTAATTTTATTTCTTTTATTTATCCTAAGAAGTTAGAAATTAGTGTATCAAGTGTATCATTTTAGCAAAGTACAAAGTGTGAACGACTAGCCCGCCATGAGCGAAGGCAAAGGAGTGAAATACTTTGTTTAGTACCAAATACGCCTAATTTATTCCATGGTCTAATTGACAGCAAGAAACAAGGCACTCTCGTACAAATGAACTGTCCATCCGAAAAACTAAAGCCTTTCGTCTGAGACGTTCTTAGCGTACTTTGTGCCTACTTACTGTCAATTTGCTTTCACGGCATAAAGGCGTATGCTTATGAGATAAATTAGAGAATAAAACTAGCTATTTAAAGAGGTTTTACATTATAGAATTTCATGTTTTTGTAATGTTGACTTGATTCAGCTATCAGTTTTTACTGTACAATAGTATCAATTTCTCTCTCTGTGTTTGTGGTTAGTAATGCGCGTGATAATGGGATTTCTAAGGGTCGATTAAAAAATAGAATAGTAATAGATGTATGTGAATTTTGCTATTCAGCGATTAATTCTCTATATCAAAAATATGTTAGTAATGTGGAATTGTCTGAAAGAGATTCATGTGATATAAAGAATATACAAAATCCCTGCAATGAGTAATTGCAGGGATTTTCAGCTATTAGAGAAGAATTAATAGATAGAGGCAATTTTGATTTAATCTGTTTTGTAAAATACCTGTTTGACATCATCAATGACAGTTTGCCCAGCAATAATTCTAACCTTTGTTTTATCAGATATATCTTCAGTTGGTATCATACGATTATTTTCAAAACGTTTCAATGGTATACTTGTACCTGGAGGATAGACTCCTATACCATATCCTGCATATCCTGAGCCAACACTAAAACCTATATGTCCATCGCTTCCTATACTTGATTTGTATATTTGTCCTCCTTTTATTAACCCATTCTTATTAAACACTATTTCATATCCTAGTTCATTCCTCCAAGTACCAGCTATACTAGAGTAGTCTCCATGTAGAATAGCCTGTGTATCAATTTCTTGTGTTGTATTTTCTGTGTGCTTTTCTTCTGTGGGAGTCGTGATAAGTGTGGCATCAGTAGCAACCCAGAATTGAAATTTTTCAGAGTCTTCCATGATTCTGACTGTGAAAGTAACGGTTGCTCCTTCTTGCCATCCTTCAATCATAGATTTCTTAATTTGTATTTGTACACCAGTTATAGGAGCATTACTAGCTTTTACCCAAATAGTATGGTATGTTTCTAGAGCTTTAAAATGTCCTACGTATGCTTCCCAAAATTTTTGGCGTGTTAGTTCTGCTGTGAAGCGGTATAGTTGACCAGTTTTTAACCTACCATCATTTTCCATGTCTCGAAGCTCTTCGGCTGTCGTGTCTATTATACTATCTTCAGTTGAGCTAGAACTTGTGGTAGATGTGCTGGATGATGCAGAGAAACTAGAAGTAGTAGATGAGATTTGTTGTGAAGAGTGACTATCTACTGTTTCTATATTTTCATTTAGATGTCTAAAGAATAAAAAAGTAGCTCCTATAATGGTAAGAAGTAGAAGTGTAATTGAGGTTATAAGAATCCAAAGCTTGTTGCTCTGTGGTAGAGGACAAACTACTACGTGATTCTGATTTTGGTAAACTTCAACAATATCGTTTACTTTAGGATGAAAAGTTAACTCATTGATAGGAACATTTAGAGTCTCATTTGTGTGGAGTCGAATGATAATATGTGTTTCTGAAACGTGAATAATTTGGTTATGTTTTTTATTTTTCATGTAGTATTAGTTCTCGTACATATAGGCAACCATGAGAGGTAGTGTTTTTGTGGATTTAAAGACCGTTTCATAACTTTGTCTTCCTTTTACTAGTCCGTACAATGTTATATGGTCATCTTCGGCTATAACTCTATTGTTGTATTCATAATCTCTCCTATTTATCTCTTTCATAGAAATAAGCAATCATAAATGGGCTTATTACTGCAGAATCTCCTGAAGAATACTGCTTAACTCCATAAGTTTTCCCATACAAATCTAATTTATCACCTTCTACTATGATATCTAACAAGTAATCATTCGGAATAAAAACAGAAACAGGCTTACCAAGTCCTGGACGACCTATTTCATTTAGAACTATTTGTATCAAAATACCTTTATCATCTGGGTCTTTGAGAATTTGTACAACTTCTCCTCTAACATGTAGTTTTAGATAGTGAGGAAATTCATCATGAATCCATTTATCATAGTCAAATGACGAGGAATATTTCTGCTTATCTGTCCTTTCTTCATAGTCTATTGTCAATAAATTCTTAGGAATATTTCCTGATATCCAAGATTTTGTGGAACTAGAGCTACTTTCTTGAGATGAAGAGCTAGAACTATTCTTAGATGAAGACATAGAGGACTTAGAGGAACTAGAGATATTCTGTGATGTAGTTACTTTATTCATTATAAAATATGCACTAACCGACAAAACAATAACTACAAGAGCTATTAAAAGAGGTTTTATCTTACTTTTTCTAGATTTATGCTTTTTAACTGGGCTACTTTCAACCTTTATAACAATATCACCATAAACCTCTACATAATCCCCCATTCTAGGCTCAAAGTCACAAGATTCAATAGGAATTTCCTTTAAACTTCCATCTTCATAACCTATGTAAGCAGTATCTTCAATTATTTTAATAATTTTTCCTTTATTCATTATTTACCCCCATACAATGGCTCCTAGCCACATTCCAAAAATCATAGCACCAGTTGCACAAATCATTATAACAGTTCCTTGTTCTTTATCCCCTCTGCTTCTGATGAGATATCCTAAGACAATACCTATTACTCCAAAAATAAAAGGAAAGAAGAGCAGAGAGGTTGCTGTGCAAATCCATCCCCATATTTTCAACGTTTTAGTGTTATCGGGAGTATCTGAATTTATTATGAGTTTTCTAGTAATGATGTAGTTTCCATCAGTGCCAAAAACTTCAACCTCTTCTCCGACCTCTGGAAGGAAGTCAAAGTATTTTCTTTCTATCTCTAGAAGGCTACCATCAGCCTTACCTAGATATATCGTTTCAATATTGTCCTTAAGTATTTTGTATGTATTCATTATTTATTCCTTTCTTATAAATGATTCAATCACTTCAACACTAGCTTGACTTGCATTTTGTAATCTTTCATATGCTGTACCATTTGTGAAGCAAGTGAGATTGGGGATTGTTTTGAATCCTACAGTTGTTTTGAAGTTATTCCAACTTGTCTTATCTATATGCTCACTATCCAAGTAATACACAGTCGTCTCAGTTTTATCCACTGCTTTTGCTAGCTTTGGAGCAAATTCTTGACAGTATGGGCAACTTTCTCTCCCTGTATATAGGTAAAAGCTTTCTTGATGTTGTATTTTTTGTTCCACAGCCTCTAAACTTATCTTTTGTAGTCTGTTTGAGGCAGAGTAGTTAAGTATGCTGTGAATGTGACGATTATAATAAGTAGTAGTGACAGTAGAATAAGAACTTTTTTACTATTCATCACATCCGTATCCGTCTTTGTCTCTATCTAGCCATGGACCATATTGTGGGTCACTAGCAGGTATGTTTACACGTCCTGCTTTTCGTGCTTCCTTACAGTTTTTGAACGGTCTTAAATTTGATTGTGGAGCAGTCGTAGACGATTGTGTAGGAGTGGTTGTGGTGTGAGATGAAGTTTGTTCTTGCTCTTTTTCTCGTGAAGATGCTTTCCTTTCCTCCTCTTTTGATTTGGAGGCTTCAACACTTGCTTTTTCCTCTTCTTGTGCTTTTTCTGTTTTTCTCACTTCACTGATTACTAACGAGCCTTTGTCGATTGAATCATATTTTTCTAAAGATACTGTATTTCCTGTATAGACCATAAGTTCATTCATTTCCACAGCTAGTGATTCAGGTGTACGGATAAGAAGCTTCTTACCTGTTATGTTGTACTCACGGTATTCATCTTTTTCTTCAATCCCAATTACCTCAGCTTCAACTTCGTAGAGTTTATCTGTGTTAGAGAGTTTGTGTGCTACCTCTCTCAGTGCTTTGGCTCGCAGTATGATTTTAATTTGTGGTGTATTTAGATAAGCATCTACAGCTATATGTCCAGTTGGAGACCATTTCTCTATTTTAGAGCTAGTTTCACCACTAGATGATGAAGTAGAGGAAGATGAACTAGACTGTTTAACTTGTGAAGACTGTTTGACAGAATCACTAGCCTTAGTTTGAACTTGTGAGTGTTTAGTGCTACTGCTAGTTAATAGTGTGAAGAACAGAACGAGGATAAGCAGTAGTACAATACTACCTGTAATCTTTTGTTCTTTACTCAATTCCTTTAGCTTGTTAAGCATATGTAACCCCCGATATTTAACTTTATTTAATGAAATAGAAGAAATATTTCCTAATAGTTATAATTATATCACACAAACTTTAACAATAGAATATGTTTTTATTTAATATTAAACTATAGAGAATGTAAACCTGATTGTTTAATCTATAAGATAGATAGTAGATTTAACATAGAGGGTGAAGTAATGGATGATATATTAGAAAATATAAGTAATCAGATACGAGACTTACGAGCTTCAAAGAAGATTACACAGCAAGAACTAGCAGAAAGAACAAATCTAAGCGTTCCTTACATCAGTCAGATAGAGAATAATCACAGAAATATCTCTTTAGAAACTTTTGTGAAGATTGTTGATGCTTTAGAAGTTACGTTGAGTGATTTTTTCTTACCTTATTCTGTGCCACAAGATACAGAAATGATGGAACTATTATTGAAGATTCAGAGACACCCACAGCATAAGATGATTGTTCATAAGGTTATGGAAATACTTGAATTAAGCCAAGATAGTTAGTGTAAAATAAAAAGCACCTAAAGTGTAATTTATCCGAAATACATCCAACCGTAGACAGTTACTTTAGTATCTATTGGTATTTCCTTCATTCTTCAGATTGTTATAGTCTCTTGTGAAGTAATTTTTAATAGTAATCTGTAGGTCGGGTAATTAGAATCTATCCGTACTTTTTACATATTGTGAGGATTAAAGGTTACATTATTCAGATAAGGAATGAGAATTATTTTTCTTTATTGAAGAGGTCGATTAAAAAATAAAAAGAAAAAAGAAAGCGCTGAATCTGAGTATCCAGCGCTTATCTATTACCTTAAAAAACGTGTTATCTATTAGCTGAAGCGACCTGTTAGAATGAATCTAATTACTAATGCAGTTATACCAGTAAAAAGAGATGCTCCTAATATAAAGTTACCACTATCTTTCTCTCCTTTTTCTTTTAAAAGACGTCCCATTACAGCTGGAATCGAAACAAAAAAAGGATTACCAAATAATGTTAATACTATTCCAAGCCAAGCTATAATCTTAATATTTCTAACTGTCAGAATTTCTTTTTCTTCTTTCTTTTCTGTGGTAACTTCACTAGATTTTTTAGTTATGATATAGGTTTCTTCAGATTGATATACCTCTACTATATCCCCTAGTTGTGGTACAAAATTAAAAGAAGTCTGTTCAACTTTTAGCAAAGTTCCGTCATCTTTACCTAAATAGATTAGAGTTCCTTCAATTTTAATAACTTTATATGTATTCATTACCTCATACCTTATTTCTAATTAGTTCTTTTCACGTCTAAATAACTACCACCTTGATTTGCTAACAACAAATCTAGTGAATCTGTCATTAACATCCCATAAATTCTAATATCATCACCTGATTTCAACCCTCTTTTTTGTTTAATAAATTCCTCTTCTGTCTGCTCAGTTAAAGCCAAGTGTATTTTTTTGCCATCTTCAAATTGGAATGGTGCATTATCATCATCAAATAAATCAATTGAATGAGGTTCTACAACAATCAATAAAGTTAATACATCGCTATCGCTCTTATTTATTTTATTAACTTCTTTTACAGTTGCTCGTAATTCAAATTTACTTTTTAATTCTATCCCTTTTTGCATATATTGTTCATAAGTTTGCCCTACTGTGAACACATCAAAAATTTCAAGTTGTGGTTTTCCTGACTCCTTTTTAACTTTTGCATTTAAACCTAGAGATTGACCACCTCTAAAAATATCTTTCCCTTTATAAACTGCCTTTATTTTAGGACTATGTTTAAATCCTTTGGAATCATATTTTTTATTATTAATAATGATTTTATCTGTATCTAGATAAATTTCATCATCATTAATCAATGTGATATCCCCTTTATAGTCTATCTTTTCACCTAAATTATTCTCTAAATAATTATTAAAATCAGCTGTTGCTTTCTCAGTATCATCTTCATTTGATTGAGTTATAGAACTATTCTTAGATGATGATTTAGAGGACTTAGAAGTGTTCTGTGATACAGTCTTCTTTGAATTTGGACTGAAATTATTACTTACATATACAGTTGATAAAATAAGAATTATAATAGCTATAATCAAATACGTTATAGAGCTTTTTTTATTAACCTTATTCTTCTTAATAGATGAAATAATAAGAAGTATCAGATTTAATACAATCAGTAACAGTGAAACTACAAAAAGGGATAGTATTGTAGCTTCTAATATTACTCCTCTATCATATAATAAACTAAATGAGATAGGAAATAAAACTATAGAGGAAAATATGTTTATCTTGCTAACTAATGAAATTTTTTTAGCCTCTGATTTTTTAACTGGACTACTTTCTTTACTACCTTCAACCTTTATAGCAATATCACCATAAACCTCTACATAATCCCCCATTCTAGGCTCAAATTCACAAGATTCAATAGGAATTTCCTTTAAACTTCCATCTTCATAACCTATATACACTGTGTTCTCAGTTATCTTTAAAATTTTTCCTTTATTCATACTTTACCTTTTATCAGTGAAATTTGTCTTTATCTATCTGATAAGGTCTTATATCTCCTTGTAGTCTCACTATATAATAATCTTCATATTCAACTACCTGTGAGACTATCCCTGTAACCTTAACAGATTCAAATTCTTCAGTATCTAAATTCTGTTCTACAGTCCAAAAATAGATTTCATCTCCAATTTCAATACGGTTTAGAGAACTTCTACATCCTGACAGCAAAGATATAAATAGAATTACTAAAAGAACTTGAAATACCTTCTTAGTACTTTGTAGTTTTACTAACATTATTTATTTTGTACTCTAACTCCCAATATTTTCTTTTTATTCATAAAAAGCCTCCTGTTTTATATTTATGTTTAAAATATTGTTAAACACTATCCTAATTATACCACAGATACATATACATTAGTTAATTCTTCGTTATAATTTTTAACTAAAGTAAATGCAAATATATACCCTTAACCTATAAGATGAATAGGGTAAAATAAAAAGCACCTAAACGGTACTTCTTACTTGCCTACTGAACTCATCACCATGAAATTTGTACTCCTTTTTGTCCACCTTGGAGTAAAGTTTAATCTATTTTATTTAATATGTAAATTCTAAAAATACTACAGAATCAACATTTATAAAGCATACCAAAGTGTAATTTATACTAAATCTATTCTACAACAAAATGCTTTAATTTTAAGATATATGTTACAGAAAGCCTACAACAGTGGGCTTTTTGCTTTGTTTTAAAATGTTGATTTCTGGGTTTGTCCCCCTTTTTGTTCCCCTTCACAAAGAACTAACAGCTTTCTCATAAAATGAGACGGCTGTTTTTGCTTTTTCTTTGGAGAGATGACTGTAAGTGTCCATAGTCATAGCTAGTGTAGAATGACCTAGACGGTGTTGTAATTCTTTATATGGTATTCCAGAGTTTAGCAAAAGACTAGCGTGTGTGTGTCTAAAACCGTGGAATCCAATATTAGGTACACCAGCATGTTTGAAACGTGTGTTTAAACGAGTTGATAGTGTTTTATTGTTTGGGTATTGAGGAAATAAGAGAAGTTTAAAAGTCTATCATTTTAAATTTGATGTTTACAAAATGATAAGCAGATAAGCAAAGCAATAACTTGCCTTAATTGCTTGCATAATGACAAGGAGATAGGAGAGATAAAAATGTCTCTTAATTCCTTACCAAATAGTATGGAGAATGGACTTGAACCAAGAGCGAATGCCGAGAAAATGCAAAAAAAGCACTTAGAAAAATCTAAGCGCTCAAGAGTAGTGGACGGTGTGCCTGTCCCGTCATCTCATACTATGAAGTTGCGTAGCGACACTATCATTTCTACCTCACTTCTCTTTAAACTAATTATATCATACTAATGGAGCTGGATAAGTTTAAAACGATGATGAACGTCAGAAAGCGGATGACTTACTTTCTGAGATTCCAGAGGATAGCAGGAAGTGAAAACCAAGTTAGGATAGATGAAGAAGCTTGGAAACTTGTCTTACATGATCAGTGGAATTTGAACGGCGAGCATGAAAAAGCAATCCGTGAGGTGTTGGAGATATTCACTCACGACATCAACAGCATAGAAAACAAGCGAGCCAGAAAATACTTTATTATCCACTATTGCTACATGAGAAAGAAAACAATGAGTGAATGCGTAGAGATGGCAGGTACTAGCTCCACTAGCTACCACCGATACAAACAGATAGCTGTCTTAAACTTTGCTAGAATCCACCAGAACGGAGAGGCTAGAAGCATGTAAGTAGGCAAATGTAGGTTGAGGCTTCATATTCGTCCCTATTTTGCTTTGTTTCGTACTAGACGACTAAAACACCACGGATAAACTAAAAGCCCTTAGAGACGAATCTAAGGGTTTTTGTGAGATAAAAAAGGTGACCCACCGCCTCCACAGCAAGCTACTTCATGGATGTTAGAGTACCTTTATCTTAAATTAATTATAGCTCAAAAAACTTTTAAATAAAAGTATATTGTAGAAGTTCTGAGTAATATGTAGTCAAATTTAGTGTTACTTGTTTCTTAATTTAAAGAATAAATGTTTATTTTACTTGACAAAATTTGAAATGTAGTATAAAGTAAAAGTCAGAGTAGTTAGTAGGGAGGACTTTTATGGAAAATCAAAGCATTTCATTAAGTCCTGGATTTATTAAACTATTATTAAATCTCATTTCTTTAGTTACTTGTTTTTTAACATTCTATAATACTACGGAAGCAGCTACATTTACTAGCTCATCTATCCTTTTTATGGCAAATAATATACTTACCTGTATTGAATTACCTCCTACTAGAATAAGCAAGAAAATAGGGGAAAGAGTTGTCCAAGCTGAAGTAGTGATTATCGTCTTTTTAATTTTTTTTGGTTCTTTGTTGAATACAGCTAATGATTTCACTCTCGCTATTTTAAAATGGCTAATTGGACTTGCTATGGTTGCTGGTTTCATCTTAGTTGCATATATAAAAGGACAGAAAGATACGCTACAGGATGTGCAAGCTAGAAAAATTGCTAAGAAAATTGTACGTGAAGCCAATGATGAATATCATAATGATATGAATGAAAGAAAAGAACATTATGTTTTAAAGAATCGTGACTATATCGCAGGCACTTCTTATAAAAAAAGCGGAAGGAAGAAATAAAAATGGGATTTCAAATTTTATTTATAATATTTTTTATAATGATATGGTATCTTGCGTTGATAGTTGAGACATATTCATATTTGAAAAAAAATAATTTAGGGGTTAATTTTTTAGGAATTATCTCTATACCGTTTTCTTTATTTACATTGCATTTAAAAATGTTTTATAAAGAAAAGACTTTTTCAAAAAAACTTAGATACTTAGCGTATTACTTTATAAATTATAAATTATCAGTAATTTTTCTTACTGAATTGCTTTTAGAAAATATTGCAATGACTGAAGCATTAGGTTATTCTCCATATCTTTCTAAGAAAAAAGTAAATGAGAGCAAAAAAACATTACCGGAAACTGCAAAAGATATTATTAAGTTACCAAAAACAACAGAAAGTTTTAGTGAAGTATTAATGGCTGCATGATTTTGTAAAACATATATCGAACCAAAACATCATTAAATTACACTTATACTAAATGAAAAAGAGAGAAAGTTTTATTTCTCTCTTTTTCATTTAAAAAAGTAACATTCCTGTTTTAAAATTACAATAATCAAATTAGATAATAAAAAGCACGTTTGACCGTTCTAGTTCCTTGCCTGCTGAACTCATCATTTTAAGTCCTTTTTTGTTACCCTTTATGTTTTCTCAACTTATTTGAATTTAATAGTTTTTGAGAAAGTCAAGTTAGATTCATAGCAGGCTTATGCCTGTTTTTCTGTACCTAATCACTGCAAGATAAAAAATGTTGTAATATTTTATTGAATAAGATAGGCTTTAGAGCCTTGATATTAAGCACTTTGGGGCGTTTTCCCTTAGTGCTTTTTTTACATTTTACAATAGCTTTTAAGCATACAGCTATAAGTATCTATACGCGACTAGACCTGTATAGTTTAAAGTGATATAATAGTCTAAAAGGAGGTACTACTATGAATGTTTTAGAAAAAAACACACAGGTAAACTTTAAGACTAACAGAGACTTGTTAGAGAAGGCTAAAGCTATTATCACAGCGCAAAATCTTGATATGACAGCCAGTTTTAACTTGTTTTTAGAACACATTGTAGAAAATAAAGCCTTGCCATTTGAAACCCAAGTAGATAAAGAAAGAGAAGAACTTCTATCAGGGTTGCGTGCTGAAATTGCCCGTAGCTTTGACGATTTAGAACATGGAAAAACTTACAGCCTTGATGAAGTGAGGGCTAACCTTGGAATTTAACGAGAACGCATATAGCCTTATTATCTCCGAAACGGTACAAGAACAGCTAAGAGGTATTAAAGATTATATCTCAGCTAACTACTTTTCAGAACAGGCAGGAGCAAACACAGTTAAGAATATTCTTCATGGTTTGGAACGTCTTGAAGTTTTCCCAGAAGCAGGATTTGATGCTGACGAAAGAGTAGGAGGTATTATATACCCACCCCACAAAACTCGATGCATCATTTTAGGCGATTACCTAGCCTTCTATCATATTTTAGAGGACAGCAAAGCTGTCTTTGTATCAGATATTATTCATAGCAAACAGGACTACATCCGCTTGTTCAAGAAAAAATAGCGCAATGGTTAATCCTTTTAGAGGGTAGCAAAAACCCCCATCGGTGTTTGACCAGGAACTGACACTAGTGACTTGACTTTTTGGAAGATTAGAAATGGAAAATATAGAAAAATTATTAGGAACTCTGCAGGAGCAAAGCTTTATCTTCAATTATGGAGATAGAGAAGCGAGAATTGATTTAGATACATTATTGTCTGATTATGATGATGGAACATCATTTATAGACTACATATCAGATTTTTATTACGTTCAATCTGTTTATCAAAAATTAAAAAATAGTGAAGATGCTGATCCTGTAGAAAAATTCCAAGATTTCTCTGAAAACAGTGCATCTTACCATAAACTACTATCGTTGATTAAATTCTTCTATTCAGAACTTAAAATTTGCCTTTATGAAATTAAAGATGATGCGAAATTTCGACGTCGGATGCACATTGATATATATAGAGAGTATTTTTACGAATCATATTCGTATATAATGATCGATTTAGACGAGTCCCTTATTGATATTAAATCGATCCTGGATGAAAGAAATAAAATTTTAGCCTATTTTATTAAACATTATGATAAAGAGTTTCCCACTTTTAAAAAGTTAATTTTCTTAGCTATCATATTAGAATTATTAATCACCAACGAAGCGTTAATTAGTATTCGCTTCCGACATATAGAGGAACTTTTTGAATCATTTTCAAAAAAAATAAGTCATTTAACTAGATTATTCCAATCCTCATTAAGTAGTCGTCTTTCTAGTGATAAGTTTTATCTAGTTCCAGTAAAAACCAACGAATGGTTCGGAAAAATGATTGATAATGTCGAATTATCTAATACTTTGAATATACTGACAGGAAAAAATAGAAAAAAATTGAATTGCTATGCGGTTGCTTACAGTGACAAATTTTCGTACTACGCAATAAATAATATGGATGGAGATGACCAACAAAAACTTCATGATGTATTTACTACGTTACTAAATAATATGCCCGCTGCAAAATTGACGGATGATGTAAGATATTATCTAACTGATGAAGAAAATTCTATAACTTATGGTCAATTTAAAAATCATACAGAACCAATTAAAAGTAGCTATAATAGAATGTTTACATGTTGTGAAAGAAAAACTTTCGCAAAACTAAGGGAGGAAGAATTAAAAAATAATAAAATTAATAAAATGAATATTCTTGTAACACAGGCACCCTGCGTATATTGTTCAAGAGAATTGAATTATATTAAGAAAAGAAGTTCAGTAACTATGAATATAAATTATCCTGAATTAGAGAGAATTAATACTCATGATTGTTTAGCACAAAATATATTTAACTCAAATAATCCAGAAGGATAGCTTGTTTATTGAAACTTTATTAAGCACTGCGATTAGTATTTTTCTTAACAACACAAAAACACTCTAGACAATATGACTAGAGCATTTTCTATATATCCGAACATCTAATTTATTTCACAAAAAATATAGTCAAAAATGTAATCATTCGGTTGATTTTTATTACAATATACTGAGATTAACAAAAAAACGCTGTTCAAGCGTTTTTCTTCTGTATTGATTCGTATTGAATGCTTACTTAACTTCTGTGAAGAAGATGTTGTTTTAAAGGTATGTAATGATATTTGAAAACCTTGATTTGATAGCATTTCTACCTAAAATAAAATAAATGGTAAATAGAGAAATATGAATTTATTGAAATTTAATCAGTTAGGAATCAGTTACGATAAATTAATATTCTTTGGAAATCAGAATATAGCACTTATTAGTATTGCTTTATCATAGGTTAGATATTTTCTTAATTAGATAAGGGCGTTGTAGTTTCAATTTATGGAGTACATTAGTTTGTAGAAGTACTAAACAAAATTACTCGTTATGATAGTTCATCAAAGGTATTATATCAGATGTACAAAGTGTGTAGAGAAGTTTTTGGATAGGAATTACTTGAAAAGTATGTGTTTTTATGATATATATTATGTAGGAGGAATATTATGGCGAAATTAACAAATTTTTATTTGAATAAACAGAATGAAATTAATTTACCAAGACTAGCTAAGTTTTTTAAAGAAAAAAATATGCTTGAAAGAGAGAATAGGACTTGGGTGATTAATCTAGCGATAAAGGAACTTTTTGAAAGTCTGGAGTCTGAGATTATAGATTTTGAAAATAATAATTAATTGACGCACTGAGCGTCTTTTTTTTTGCAACAATAAATATATATTCATGCATCTAATATGTAATACATATGCAACAAAGATGTAATGTTGCCCCCCTTGATTTTTGTCTCCCGGCATGATATGATATAACCATGATTTACACTTGATACATACTTGATGTATACAAGAAATATACTTTTAAAATGAGGTTGTGAATATGAGTAACAGTCGAGCTTCTCCATTCAAGATATAATTCAAAAATAAACTATATTTAATTTTAAAATTTTAATTTAAGGAGAAAGAAAATATGAAAACATTTAAAGAACTGGTTGATATTGAGGGAATGGTCTTTCCTAATTCTCATGGGGTGAAACGTGTACAGAGGTTTAATCCAGACGAGTCACCATGCTTTCTTTTAGACGATGAATCTAGGGAGTTACTTATGAGAAAATTACCATTTGATAAAATTAATGAACCAACTTTGAAAAAATTTGCTGAGAATATTATTGTATTAAATCGTCAAAAGCATCGTGTATCTGATAAATCTAGAATGGTATTGATGAATGAGGCTAACTACAGCTATAGTGGTGAATCATTCTATACTACTATTGTCGAATATTATTGATTTGGTAGGGGAGGTTAGGTTAATCCCTCCCTTTATTTTTAAAATTTGAAAGGAAATACGAAAATGAAAGTTAATGAATACTTCTGGAAAACAACTTCTCTGACTTTATTGTTAATTATCAGCTTTTTTGCTGGGTTTGGAGCGCATTTGGAATTTTCTTCTTATAATCCATTTTTATCTGCGAAATTTGCCTTAGTCGTAGCTTTTATAGTCTTTTTAATTCAATTTTTATCGATATTACCAGCTATGTTTAAAAGAGGAAAAAACAATGATAAAGAAATATAGATTTTGCTTTTTTTGTATGTTCGTCTTCGCTCTTTTATCTGTGTATAATCCCGCAGGTTTTGGCTCCCTCTTAAGTATAGTATTGTCCCTTATAGCTTTCATTTTTTTTGTGGCTTTTCTTTACTATTTCTTAAGGGTTAAGCTTATCGCTCTTTCTTTTATTATCAAGGATATAAGAAATAAGATGAGGTAAAATATGTTTCGTATAAATCGTAGGGTCTCCCTTTGTGAGTCGTACATATTATCAACCTCCTTAATGAAGAATTTTTATTGGGCTTCTATACTATCTCAAATCTTTATCTTTATTTTACTGGTTTTAATCTTTAACATCTCAGGACTTTTACTAGTTTTGGCTGTGGTCTTAGAAATTTTAATCGCCAATAAATTTATATCTAAGCTGAGTGAACTATACAATAGAATACAGCCCATCCTTGCTATAAGGGAGCGATTACTCTTCTTGCTCGAATCTAACAACCTATTTATATCTTCTTCTGACGGAGTTATAGTTCGTTCCGTGGTTCTTGAATTTTCTATAGATGAGGAATATATAGTTGTTTATGCTTATGTTATGGGTGATAATTTCTCTAATAAGGTGTCAGAGTTAGATGTATATTTGAGTGCTTGTTTGAATTTAAACTTGGAAAAAAAAGTAAAGACTTGTAGTTCTGTTAAGTATACATTCAGAAAATATCCCGAGAAAAGAATTTCTTGGGAGGATACTCTACACAATGAAAACGTGATAACAATCTCTGAAAGCGTTAGTTGGGAGTTCGGGTCTCCTCCGCATGTACTCCTAGCTGGCTCGACCAAATCAGGGAAAACAGTGATGATAGAGAACCTAGTGGCTCAATACTTGTGTTTAGGTTCTGAAATTAAGTTATTAGACCCCAAAAAAGGAGAACTCTCTTTTGTTGTTGGTAAAAAGTTAGAGGATAGGTTAGGCTATAAAGTAGTTTATAATTCTCCCTTTCAAATTTCTGGTGCCCTTCGCGAGGCTGTCTTGGAAATGAATAGACGCTTTCAGGTTATGGCGGATAACCCAGATACCTATATTTCTAAAGGAAAAGTGTTATCGTGGGCTGAAGTTAAGGGGAACACTCCTCTGATAATTGTGCTTGATGAGGGGATTGCTTTCAAAACAGAGGCAGAAACGACTAAAGAAGGGAAACAAGCCTATCAAGAGGCAATGTCGAACCTTGGAAGTCTATTAGTAAAATCACGCCAAGCTTCAATAGAGGTGATAGTCGGTTTGCAAAGGGCATCTAGTGACTTCATTCCTACCTATATGAGACAGAATTTTGGGGTAGCTCTTTTATTAGGAGCAACTACGGCTGATTCTGACTCCTGTCGCATGATGTTTTCAAGTCAAGATATTGATTATAAAACTTGCGACATTGGGACAGGGTACATTCAAATAGATGGGGTTATCCCTACTCCTCGGTATGTCGAGACACCGTTTAAGTCTGATGAATTAGACTTTGAGGAATATTTTGACGAAGCTTGTGATAGGTATATGAGGATGAGAAATGAACGAAATTAGTGTTGTTGTCAAGTTATCGAACGGCAGTTTAATGGGTGCTACTGAATGTGATGAAAATCCTTATAAAGCTTTGTTACAAATTTTACAAGTAGTACATATGCAAATTGTAGATGAATTAGAATAATGTAAGGTGGTATTTGAAATGCTGTTGAAGCATATTTGCGAGGTATGTGAAAAAAGTGAAATCATTGATTCAGATTTAGCTTTTGATAAAGGATGGGAATATCCTCCAATAATGGGTAGTTTTAGAATTTTATCCCCCAGAACCTGCCCTAATTGTACGATTGAAAAAACTGTGTGGTGGGCATTAGCTATGGAGGGTAAGTCTCTTGAAGATTTATCAAAAAGGCAAATAGAGGTATTAACGAGGATAAACAATGAACCGTTGAGTATTTTACCAAACTCAGATGACGGTCTTTCGAGCTAGCAAAATAGGGAGGGACGATTGCCCAGGAGGGGCAGAATCGAGCGGAGCGTTCCTCTTTTTGCTAGGGAGAAAGAGCCAACCGACTGCTTTGCAGGAGGTCAGAAAAAACAGCCCCAGTACTAATAGGGGGTGCACACATACATGAAATGTACTCTAAACCCTTGGTACGTAAGGGGTTACGGCTTGCTAGTTGTACCAAGAGGTCGCAAACTCTTGGGAGAGTAAGGATGAGAGGTGTTTTCATGTAGGATACGGAATTAAAGGAGAAAAAATATGGTTTACAATATGACAGATACAAACATTAAAATTGGATTGCTTGACCTTGAAATGTCACAGTTTGATATTCCTAAGAAAGTAGTGATTTTGTCAGTTAGGGTGAACAACAAATACAAAGAAGTCAACGGCGAAAACGTGAAGACAGATGAAGTAAGTAAAATTACTTCTACTGTGCTTGACGCTGACAAAGTGAAAGTTCTAACTGAAATGGGAATTTCTACTGATGACTTAAAAGCGATTAACCTAGAAATTATCGGAAATCTGGATAAGATTGCAAAGCTTGCTCAAAATGATTCTTTGTTGAATGTTTCTGTTGAATTGATTCGGCCTAAGGTTAGACTAGCTTGGAACATGGCTAGAAGTAATTGGGCAGGTGTAAAAATTGTGTGTGAGGATATTAAAGTTCTAGGAGAATAATCCTATGAATACAGTTAGAATAGATTATTTTGCTGTAAGTGTTAAGGATGTCCCGCCAGAAAGAGTTCTGACTGACATCCTTTTGATTCCTCTTGAAAACTTTACATTGAATGATTGGGGCATAAATAAGTATAAGCAACATTATTCTTGTTCAGAAATTAAGGTGTATTTTAATGCTGATAGGCTTTCTATGGGTGTATTTATTGAATTAAAAGGGCAAGGTTGTCGTCAATATGAAGAATTTTTAAACAGTAACGAAAATAATTGGATTGCCTTAATTACTCGTTTATACCAGTATAATGTTAATTTCACTCGTTTAGATATTGCCCACGACATATTTGACGGTAGCTTAGATGTCCAACGTATATATGACTATTGCAAGAAAGGATTATGTGTCTCGAAAGCAAAACACTTTGAATATCATGAGAAATCAGTTCTAGATTCTGGTGAGCGTGTAGGAGAAACAGTTGCAATAGGTTCACGAGGTAATCAGCAGTGGTGCATATATAATAAACGCATGGAGCAGCTTGGTAAGCAAGAGCTTGTAGAAGTTCCGTCTTGGATTCGCGCAGAGCTTAGATGTTGGCAGGAAAAGGCTAATATAATTGCAGAGCAGTTATTTTTAAAACGTCCATTATCGTCAATCTATTTTGAAGCTATCAATGGTCATTATCGCTTTGTTCGTCCAAATGCGACAGATAGCAATCATTGGAGAAGAAAAAAAGTCAAGTGGTGGATAGATTATCTAGGAACTGAAAACCAGACAGTTCTTAGTATTACAAGGGCTAAAACGACACTACGGCAGTCTGAGGCTTGGACAGAGAAACAAGTTGCGAAAACATTAGCAAAAGTCTATATTGCAAAGTATCAGGCCTATGATGTTCAAAAGGCAGAGAAATACATTCAAAGCTTACTTAAAGAGGGGCTTTCGAGGCTAACTGATAACGATGAAAAGGATATAGAGCAATATGTAAGAGAGCAGAATAGTTCTCAATTTTGGGGACAAAAAAAGACGACTTGAAAATAAGTCGCCTCTAAAAATTAACTAACTAGATTATAGCATAAGAAAGGAAAGTATTCCAATGATAGAGCTTAAGACAAAGTCAGACTATGATTTAACTAAAAATTGGTATCGGAAGAAAGAATTTTTAGATGAACTTTGGAAGGGTATGAAATTACCTACATTGGATCACTACATTCGTCAAATGAGAAATAGTCCATATTCTTTTGGAATTTGTGGAACTCATGGGAATGTCTTTATTCATGCGGAGGTATTTAAAGATTGGTTTGATTATAAGATTTTCCATGAAAATGAGGCAGTTATAGCTTAGTATAAGGGGGTAAAAATGAAGGTAGGTAAGACTACTCGAGTTCTAACTGTTTATCAATGGAAACCAGACCCTTCTAAAAAGGGCAACGTGCTTGTTAAGTTTGCAATGAGATATACTCATCCTTTGATAACAAAAAGTCGTTATAAGTACCTTACAAGGGGAGAAAATAAAGGGTGGTATACGACTAAGGCAATACCAACAGGAAAGGACAGTAAGGGACATGAGAAGTTACTTATTTCTGATATAAAGAATAGTCAGCTGATTACAAAAGTTTCAAAGATATTAAATGAAATGATTGATGAAACCGTATTAGATTTGACTGGAGAAAAACCAAAGAAATTAGAGCCTAGTAAAACTTTATGCCTCAAAGAGATAGCTAGACCGTATGATGAAAACAGTGAATTATACGGTTTAGCTTTTAAGTGGTGGGTCAATCGTGTTAAGCCTGCCAAGAATACTCTAAAGACTAGAGTTAGTGTTTATAACCAGCATATTTCCCCATATTTCAACGAAAATATGAGCCTTAAACAGTTCTGTATGGAACAGGAAAAAATGCAAGATATTATAAATAATGCAAGTGAGGGAACTTCAAAGAACATTCATATCTATCTTAAAATGATATTTGATTGGGCGGTAGAACAAGGAGAATTGACAGCGTCGCAACACCCTATTTTGAATAAGAGGGTTAAGCGTAAGACACTAACAAGTGCAGAAGAGCAGGCGAAACTTAGGGAAGATATAGCTGAAAAATATCTTGAAGTTGAAGAGGCTAATCAAGTATTTAAAATTATTGAAAATTGGACTAAGCGACATAATAATGAACTAGTTGCTGATGTACTCAGAATTATCTACTTGACAGGTATGAGACCGAGTGAAGCATTAGGTTTGAATGAAGATGTTCTAGATTTCAAGAATAAACTCATTAAGGTTCATTGGCAGAGGGCAAGCCATAATAAGACTGACAAAGAAATGGCAGAAGAAGGCTTGCGTGATGAGAAGGAACGATATAGAGCAATTCTAAAAACTAAAGAAAGCGTTAGAACTATTCCGATGTCACCAAAAGTAGAACAAATTTTACTTAAATATATTGAAAGAAATAAGTTTCAGGCGAGATTTAATCCGACTTATCATGATATGGGATATATTTTTACTAGGGTATACATAAAAGGGAAGAACCAGCAGGGCAGTCCATTGTATCATACAGAAATTTCAATGTTCTTAAGAGGTGGAACTAGTCAGTCCGCTAAGTATAATAAGAAAAGTGGAAAATCCTATAAGGATATTGATGACCTAGTTGATTTTGGTAGGCCTGTTCACATAGTTCCCCATATGTTCCGACATAGTTTTGTTTCAGTCATGGCTGATAAGAATGTAAGCTTAAACGTTATTCGAGAGTTTGTGGGACATTCAGAAGATAGTAGAGAAATAGAAAAAATCTATCTTCATGTTATGCAAAAAGGAAAACATAAGATTGAACAAGCTATGATAGATTTGTCTAAAATAATCTCTTGATTATTATAATCAGTTAAAATTCAGTTATTTTGCTAAACTTAAAAGAAAAAGCCTTAGAAATGTTGATTTCATAGGCTTTCTGTATGTTGTATTATTTAACTTCTGTAAACACAACGTGTTTGCGAAGTTTTGGTGAGTATTTCTTCAATTGAAGACGGTCTGGAGTGTTACGTTTGTTTTTAGAAGTAAGGTACAAGCGTTCACCAGATTCTTTGTGTTCAAGTGTAATATTTACGCGCATGGTATCTCCCTTCTATTATTCAGCTGATGCAGCTTTAGCGATTTTACGTCCTTTGTAGTATCCTTTAAGTGATACACGGTGAGAACGTGAGTAATCTCCAGTAGTTTCGTCAAAGTTTACAGATGGAGCTGTTACTTTGTAGTGTGTACGACGTTTGTTTTTCTTCGCTTTTGAAGTGCGACGTGCAGGTACTGCCATTTTGATTTCTCCTTTAGGTATTTATATTCGATTCAATCTACTGATTTTCATCAACCATACTAGGATAACACATTTTTTTTGTAAAGTAAAGTTACTTGACAAAAAAAGATAAAAAAATTAGAAGGTCATTAAGTAAATTGGTCGAATTTTCTGAAAATTCAAGAATTTTCTTCTGTTCATTACCTTTAAAATGTGCTATAATAGTAAAAACTGAAATGGGAGGGAACAAATGACTGAATTAGATACACGTCACCGCAGTAGCATTTATGACAGTATGGTTAAATCACCAAACCGTGCCATGCTTCGTGCGACTGGTATGACAGATAAGGACTTTGAAACACCGATTGTGGGAGTAATCTCGACTTGGGCGGAAAACACACCATGTAACATCCACTTGCATGATTTTGGGAAATTGGCTAAAGAAGGTGTCAAATCTGCAGGTGCTTGGCCTGTGCAGTTTGGGACTATCACTGTAGCGGACGGGATTGCCATGGGAACGCCTGGTATGCGTTTCTCTTTGACATCTCGTGATATCATTGCGGACTCTATTGAGGCGGCTATGGGTGGTCACAACGTCGATGCCTTCGTCGCTATCGGTGGCTGTGATAAGAACATGCCTGGTTCTATGATTGCCATTGCTAATATGGATATCCCAGCTATTTTCGCCTATGGTGGTACCATTGCACCCGGAAATCTTGATGGCAAAGACATCGACTTGGTTTCTGTTTTTGAGGGTATCGGAAAATGGAACCACGGTGATATGACGGCTGAGGACGTAAAACGTCTTGAATGTAATGCCTGCCCTGGCCCTGGTGGCTGTGGTGGTATGTACACTGCCAATACCATGGCGACTGCTATCGAAGTTCTCGGTATGAGTTTGCCAGGTTCATCATCTCACCCAGCTGAATCAGCTGATAAGAAAGAAGATATCGAAGCGGCAGGACGTGCTGTTGTTAAGATGTTGGAACTTGGTCTCAAGCCATCAGATATCTTGACTCGTGAAGCCTTTGAAGATGCCATCACTGTAACCATGGCTCTCGGTGGTTCTACAAACGCCACTCTTCACTTGCTTGCTATTGCCCATGCTGCCAATGTTGACTTGTCACTTGAGGACTTCAATACAATCCAAGAACGCGTTCCTCACTTGGCAGACTTAAAACCATCTGGTCAGTATGTCTTCCAAGACCTCTACGAAGTCGGTGGTGTGCCTGCGGTTATGAAATATTTGTTGGCGAATGGCTTCCTTCATGGAGACCGCATCACATGTACTGGTAAGACTGTAGCTGAGAACTTGGCTAATTTTGCAGACCTCACACCAGGTCAAAAAGTTATCATGCCACTTGAAAATCCAAAACGTGCGGACGGTCCGCTTATCATCTTGAACGGGAACCTTGCCCCTGACGGTGCGGTTGCCAAGGTATCAGGTGTTAAAGTGCGTCGTCACGTTGGTCCAGCTAAGGTCTTTGACTCAGAAGAAGATGCTATTCAGGCCGTTCTGACAGATGAAATCGTTGATGGCGATGTAGTCGTTGTTCGTTTCGTTGGACCTAAGGGTGGTCCTGGTATGCCTGAGATGCTGTCACTTTCATCAATGATTGTTGGTAAAGGTCAGGGAGACAAGGTTGCCCTCTTGACAGATGGCCGTTTCTCTGGTGGTACTTATGGTCTGGTTGTTGGACATATCGCTCCTGAAGCTCAGGATGGTGGACCGATTGCCTACCTTCGTACAGGCGATATCGTTACGGTTGACCAAGATACTAAAGAAATTTCCATGGCCGTATCCGAAGAAGAACTTGAAAAACGCAAGGCAGAAACAACCTTGCCACCACTTTACAGCCGTGGTGTCCTCGGTAAATATGCCCATATCGTATCATCTGCTTCACGCGGAGCCGTGACAGACTTCTGGAATATGGACAAGTCAGGTAAAAAATAAAATCATACTCTTCGAAAATCTCTTCAAACCACGTCAACGTCGCCTTGCTGTAGGTATGGTTACTGACTTCGTCAGTTCTATCTACAACCTCAAAACACTGTTTTGAGCAACCTGCGGCTAGTTTCCTAGTTTGCTCTTTGGTTTTCATTGAGTATCAAAAAGCAAGCCAACTTCGGCTTGCTTTTTTTCATCTTCAAAAGTAATTTGCCTGCTTAACGAGGTGGCAGTCCAAGGGCAATGCGGCCGTAGCGACTGATTCGTGTAATCTTCCAGGCAGGCGACCAGGTAACTTCAACCTTGACATCTTCGATACCCTCGATTTGTTTCAGACCTGCCACGATTTCGATAGGCAGGCTTTCGGCGCAATCGCAGGCGGTGTCGGTGAAGGTCATGACAATCTTACAGAGGCCTGTTTCGTCTAGATTGATCTCATAAATCAGCCCTAGATTGTACACATCCAATTCCACATCTGTATCAAAAACCTTCTCTAGTTTTTCGATAATTTGGTCTTGCAAGGCCAAAGCCCGGTCATTGATTTTGATATCGTCTCTCATTACAGTCCCTCCACGTGATAAATATCCTCTATTTTCTCATAATTCTGACAATTTGGCAAGTTTTTGATGAATTTTCTGAAAAAATATGATAATATAAAGAAAACACTGAATCAAGGGGAAGCCTATGGAGCAGATTGGAAAAGTCTTTAGACAATTACGAGAGTCAAGAAATATCTCGCTGAGACAAGCAACTGGGGGACAATTTTCGCCGTCTATGTTATCTCGCTTTGAAACAGGTCAGAGTGAGCTTTCGGTGGAAAAGTTCTTATTTGCCCTAGAAAATATATCTGCTAGTGTAGAGGAAATTCTCTTTCTAGCGAGAGGTTTTCAGTATGATACAGATTCTGAGTTGAGAAAAGAAATCCTAGATGTCTTGGATCCAAAGAATATAGCTCCGCTTGAGGACTTGTATCGCAGGGAGTATCAAAAGCATGCCCATTCTCACAATAAACAGAAACATATTCTAAATGCCATTATTATCAAGTCTTATATGAAGAGCATGGATGAAAGGGTAGAGTTAACAGCAGAGGAAGGGAAAGTTCTTCATGATTATTTGTTTTCTACCGAGATCTGGGGAATCTATGAACTCAATTTATTTTCAGTCAGTTCACCATTTCTATCTGTTTCTCTTTTCACTAGGTATGTTAGAGAAATGGTACATAAATCTGATTTTCTAATGGAAGTGTCTGGCAATCGAAACCTGTTTCACACTATACTATTGAATGGCTTTTTAGCTAGCATTGAGTGTGAAGAATTTACCAATTCCTCTTATTTTAAACGTGTCATCGAAGAGCATTTCTACAATGAAAATGAGACCTACTTTCGAATTGTCTATTTGTGGGCAGAAGGTCTTCTTGATAGCAAGCAAGGTAGAGTCAAGGAAGGCCAGAAAAAGATGGAAGATGCTGTCCGTATTTTTGAGATGCTTGGCTGTAATAAATCTGCAGATTACTATAGAAAAACGACCGATTGTTGAATATCTGCAAACTAAGAAAATCATTTGAAATTTTAAGCGATAGAACTATTGAGCTTTCTCTGGCCATCAAAGAAGTTCTATCGTTTTTTTGCTCATTTTATTTGTTGTATATATTCAAAAGTTTTTCCTCTAAAATTTCTAAGTGCTATACTATAGTCATACTTCACATAAAACTTCGAACAAGAAGGGAGATTATCTATGAAACTATTGTTTAGAAATCAAGCTTATCGACTCTTGACTGTGTCACGTTTCTTCAATGCTTTTGGTGCTTCAATTTTTAACCTGGTATTTATCGTTTATGCATCGACCCTGCCACAAGCTTCTTTTGCTGTTGCTATGGCGAATATTGTCATGATCATTCCGACTCTCTTTACAGTTTTTGTAGGGATTCGGGCAGATTACACGAGGGCCAAGGTCAAATGGATGGTCTATAGCGGTTTGTTTCAGGCGGTTTTATTTTTTCTAGCAGCCCTAGTTGTTCAGCAAGCTAGTCTCTTTGCCTTTTCTAGCCTGTGTTTAATCAATGTCATTAGTGATGTCATCAGTGATTTTGCAGGTGGTTTGCGCATGCCTCTTATTAAGGAAAAAGTAGCTGAAGATGATTTGATGGAGGCTTACTCTTTTTCCCAGTTCATCACCTATATTTCAGCTATTGGTGGTCAAGCTTTTGGAGTCTGGCTCTTAGGTCTATCGGTCAACAATTTTTCCCTCGTTGCGGGAATCAATGCCTGTTTTTTCCTAGTATCAGCCGTTATCCTCTTTTTAGGAAAAAGCAAATTGAGCCTGTCAATGTCATCTGCTGATGGTAAAATTCTAAAAAATGAGAAGCTTCCGATCAAAGAGCAGTTCCTAACGATTTATCGAAATTTACGTCTCGTTTTTCTTAAAGGTGGACAGAAAAACTTTGGATTCATGATCTTTGCTGTCTTGCTTATCAATGCCTTGGGTGGGGCTTTAGGAAGCATCTATAACATCTTCTTTTTGAGCCATTCTCTCTTGAATTTTTCTTACACAGAGGCACTATTTATCAATCAATTCGGTGTTTTAGTAGCAATCATCATCAGTAGCCTTACGGGCAATGATTATTTTGGGAAGCAGTCCTTGCCTAGATTGATGATGTGGGTGACCGTAGGACTCAGTCTAATTGGTCTAGCTAATTTATTCAATCAAGTCGTACTTGGTTTACTATTTCTCTTTTCAACTCTGTATGTGTCTGGTAAAGTTCAACCAAAGATTAGTGCCATGCTCATGAAAAATCTAGCTCCAGAGGTTCTAGCTCGTACCAGTAATTTTTTAGGTCTCTTGTTTACCTTATCCATACCTGTGGGAACAGCCTGTTTTTCACTTGTAGCCGTATGGAATATACAGTTGACTTGGATACTATTTGTTGGTTTTTCCTTCCTAGCTATTCTTTTGACAGTTATTAATCTCAAAAATGATATCTAATACTCTTCGAAAATCTCTTCAAACCACGTCAGTGTCGCCTTACCGTACTCAAGTACAGCTTGCGGCTAACTTCCTAGTTTGCTTTTTGATTTTCATTGAGTATAAATCCTAATTTTTTTCTTACTGTTTTAATCCCTTTATTTATGGTAAAATAAGACTATTAAGTTTAAAGAGGATTCCCTATGAAATTACAAAAACCAAAAGGAACGCAGGATATCTTGCCTGCTGAGTCTGCCAAGTGGCAGTATGTTGAGGGCTTTGCCCGTGAGATTTTCAAGCGCTACAACTACGCAGAAGTGCGCACGCCCATTTTTGAGCATTACGAGGTTATCAGTCGCTCTGTCGGAGATACAACGGATATCGTAACCAAGGAAATGTACGATTTCTATGACAAGGGTGACCGCCATATCACCCTCCGTCCAGAAGGAACTGCGCCCGTTGTCCGTTCCTATGTGGAAAATAAACTCTTCGCCCCAGAAGTGCAAAAGCCAAGCAAGTTCTATTACATGGGACCTATGTTCCGTTATGAGCGTCCACAGGCAGGGCGTTTGCGCCAATTCCACCAGATTGGTGTTGAGTGTTTTGGCTCTAGCAATCCAGCTACCGATGTGGAAACAATCGCTATGGCAGCCCATTTCTTGAAAGAAATCGGTATCCAAGGTGTCAAATTGCACCTCAACACTCTTGGAAATCCTGAGAGCCGTGCGGCCTACCGTCAAGCCTTGATTGACTATTTGACACCGCTCAAGGAGACCTTGTCTAAGGATAGCCAACGTCGTTTGGAGGAAAATCCTCTCCGTGTCTTGGACTCTAAAGAAAAAGAAGACAAGGTAGCAGTAGAGAATGCGCCGTCTATCTTGGACTTTCTTGATGAAGAAAGCCAAGCTCATTTTGATGCGGTGCGTCAGATGTTGGAAAATCTTGGAGTAGACTATATCATCGATACCAATATGGTGCGTGGTCTAGACTACTACAACCACACCATTTTCGAGTTTATCACTGAGATTGAGGGCAATGACCTGACAGTCTGTGCAGGTGGTCGTTACGATGGTTTGGTTGCTTACTTTGATGGCCCTGAAACTGCTGGATTTGGTTTTGGACTTGGTGTAGAGCGCCTGCTTCTCATTCTTGAAAAGCAAGGTGTGGCCCTCCCTATCGAAAACGCCCTAGATGTCTATATCGCAGTCTTGGGTGATGGAGCAAATGTCAAGGCTTTGGAATTGGTACAAGCTCTTCGCCAACAAGGATTCAAAGCAGAGCGTGATTACCTCAATCGTAAACTCAAAGCTCAATTCAAGTCAGCCGATGTCTTTGCGGCTAAGACTCTCATCACTCTAGGAGAGAGTGAAGTCGAAAGCGGACAAGTAACGGTTAAGAACAACCAAACCCGAGAAGAAGTGCAAGTGTCACTTGAAACAATCAGCCAAAACTTCTCAGAAATCTTTGAAAAATTAGGATTTTAATGATAGATAAACTGGTCAGGAACCTGCTCCTGACCTTTTTCTTTTGCAAAATGACAAAAATCATAAACTTTTTGACAAATATGCTTGTCAAAAAGAAAAAGATGTGTTACAATGTAAGCAAGTTAAGAGAAAAGGAGAAAGGAACGATTATGTGGGCATTAGGATTTGTACCTCTTGTGATTATGTATTATATCTACCATTCCCAAAAGGTCAAGAAACTGGAGAATAAAATCAAAAGAATTGAGCAAAAACAGAAAGGAAATAAAGAAATGTCAAGATTATTAAAAGAATTGATTGGGAAGAAACCAACAATCATTGGACAAGTGTTTGGAACAGACAACTGGGAAGTTGTGGATGTTGATGAGGAATGGGTCAAGCTACGCCGTGTTGATAAAAAGGGAAAAGAAAAATTCAAACTACAACGCATTGAGGATATCCAAACCGTTGAATTTGACGGAAAGTAGGTGTGTAACATGCAACTAAAAAATCGTCTAAAAGAGCTTCGGGCTCGCGATGGTCTCAATCAAACCGAACTGGCCAAGTTGGCAGAAGTTTCGAGGCAGACCATTAGCCTATTAGAACGGGACGAATACACCCCGTCAGTTGTGATTGCCTTGAAAATATCTCAGATTTTCAACGAAACAGTCGAATCGGTATTTCGCTTGGAGGAGGATGAGTGATGAACATGTATAGAGTGGTTTATTTTATGAGTGTTCTTGCCCTTATTGTGAATGCATTTGCTATGATTGGAACATTACTGGGTTGGTTCTATTTTGTTGAAAGTAAGTATTTGTTTTGGATTAACTTAGTCCTCTTGTCCATTTTCAATCGGTTGAAGAAAAAGGAGAAAGATGATGAACAAGTATAAAGTGATTTATTATGTAGTTGCCATAGCTCTATTAGTCAGCGTATTTCTACTGATTGGGATAGACTTAGGCTGGTTTAGTCCCTATCAAAGTAACAAATTTGTTTGGGCCTATTTTGCCCTCATACCAGTAATTGAATGGATTGAAAAGAAATCAAAAAATCTAGCAAGTGAAAAAGGAGAATGAATATGAAAAAGAAAAAGAAACGTGGATTGTTGTTTTTAATGTCTATTGTCTTGGGATTTTTTTTGGCCATGTTTGTAGGGATGTTTAAGGCACTTGCTGAATCCCACGGAATTATGTTAGATGTAAAAATCTTGATACCATGGATATCAGCTATTTGTTTAGTGTTAGGTTTCATTAGCATACTTTTGACATTCAATTTCTTAAAGAAAAGCAGAAAATTTCATTCCTTGTATCAAGAGGAAATGGATGATGATCTGAATGAAACCTATTATGTGCAAATGTATCGGAATCTCGAGTTTGGAACCATTGCTTTTAATATTGCAAGTGTAGCGATTTTATTAGCTCTTTTCATCTCAGCAAGTGAAATGGTTGTACTAAATGGAAGCCATATAACCTTACCTCTTTCTTTTTTGGCATTAGTGCTGATTTTCAGTGTTCAAAAATATCTTTTTAAGACCATTGCGATTGTTCGTCAGTTTGATTTGGTATTTTTCTCTACACCAAAGGATATCTTAGAGCATTTCGATTCTTACGATGAAGGGGAGTGCAAGGCTAATTTGGAACAGAGTTTTCGGATTTTATTCCAATTAAATCAGTATGTCTTGCCAATCTTATATATTTTTCTTTTTATCATTTCTTTCTTGACAGGAAAGATTCAATTACTGTCCTTATTGCTTGTAGGAGCAATCCATGTTTATATCAATGTGATGCAGTTGCCTATGGTGAAACGTTATTTTAAATAAAGGAGTTTCTATGATTCGTGTTGAAAATGTAAGCAAAAGTTTTGGGAGCAAAAAAGCTCTTCATCAGATTTCTTTTGAGATTAAGGAGGGTGAAATCTTTGGTTTTCTTGGCCCTTCTGGCTCAGGTAAAACAACCATGATCAATGTCTTAACAGGACAGTTGGCTGCAGATCAAGGTAAAACAGTTTTGTTAGGCAAGAATTCTCAAGATTTAACCTCAAATGATTTGGAACAAATCGGTATAGTTAGTGATGGCAGTGGTTTTTATGAAAAGATGAGTCTTTACAAAAATCTTCTCATCTATGCTAAGTTATATGGTCTCAAGTCAGATAGAGTAGTTCAGGTGCTTCAACAGGTTGGATTGGCAGATGCTAAAGATATTATCGCAGAAAAGTTATCTACTGGAATGAAACAACGAATGTTCTTGGCCCGTGCCCTTCTTAATGCTCCTAAGATTCTCTTTCTAGATGAGCCAACCAGTGGCTTAGACCCTACAACATCTAAGATGATTCATACCCTACTACAAGAATTAAAGCAGGCAGGAACAACTATCTTTCTGACCACGCACGATATGAATGAGGCAACTCTGCTTTGTGATCGCTTATCTCTTTTGAATAAGGGTAACCTAATAGAGTATGGAAGTCCGCAAGATATTATCCAGAAGTACCATGTGGATAAGAAAGTACGTGTGGTTTATAATAATGGACGAGAACAGATAGTTCCATTTGAAGAATTGCCACATTTAGACACGACAGATTTGATGGTGGTTCACTCTTGTGAGCCGACTTTAGAAGAGATCTTTATCAGATTGACAGGAGAAAAGTTAGATGTTTAGAAAATTAAATGCCCTACTATGGTTAAGAGTACAAGTTCTTATTAGCAATTCAAGTTTGTTAGCAACTTTATTGATGCCTTTTGGTATTGCTGTTCTATATAATGAATTCATGAATAAGAATGGAGAATTGAGTATGTTTCTCCTTTCTATGAGTTTGACGATGGTCTTGAGCATGGGAAGTGGTTATATGGTATCGATTATGATGGCAGAAGATAAGGAAAAACGAAATCTTAAATCACTCATTCTAAGTGGTGTGACAGCAACAGAATATACTTTCAGTATGCTCGTTCTCCCTATTCTGATAATGTTGCTTGCTATGATTGCACTTCCCATCTATCTTAGAGTAGATGTATCTGGTTATTTATTTGCCTATGTTATCTATTTGCTCCTAGCAACGATTAGTATTATTTTTCTCAACCTTCTAATCGGTGCAGTGTCAGATACTCAGTCTAAAGCGCAAGTTTATAGTATGTTTCCTGTGTTTATCGTCTCTTTTTTACCCATGATTGCTCTTCAAAATGATACGGTTCAGAAAGTGTTGGATTACTCTTTTATTGGTCCAATTGTAAATCTTTTAAATAAAAAAGGTGGGGAAATATCTTTTTCTAATATTGGTATGTTACTTGCCTGGGTACTTGTGTTAGGAATAGCGAACCTCTTTGTATTGAAAAATAGCTATAAAGCAAGATAGGAGATTTATATGAAACTACTTAAAAACCTCGGCTGGTTTCTTCTAGCCATTCTATCTTTTCTGGTTATCTATGGGACCGTTCAAAGTGGGGCTGTAGAAGCTTTGAAACTGGGCGCTTCGCCCTATGCTACTACCTTGCTTTATGTGGCCTTGGCTGGAGTATATGTGTACGTCATTTATAAATGGTACCAGAAAGCTCCTGTTCATATTGAGAAGAGTGGCTTTAACCGATTTATTTGGCTCCCTGCCTTGGTTTGGTTCTTATCTCTGGTTGTCCAGTTTTTCTTGCCAAATGATCCTTCAGTAAATCAACAAACAGCGATAGACTTGACCTTGTCTCAACCCCTTTTCTCATTCTTTGCGGTCGTTATTTTTGCTCCTTTGACGGAAGAGCTTATCTTTAGAGGGATGTTGGCACGCTATCTCTTTCCTAAGCAGGACAATAGTAAACAAACTCTGCTTTTCCTTCTGGTAACAAGTGTTCTATTTGCCTTGATTCATTTCCCAGGAACTTTGCAACAGTTTTTGGTTTATGCTAGTCTAGGATTGAGTTTGGGGCTGGCTTATGTAAGTCGAAAAGGTCTTCTTTACAGCATTTCTCTTCACGCTTTGAATAATTTAGTGAGCTTTTTGATGATTCTCATGCTATAATAGAGTCAGGAGGTCACATGAAACGAGTAATTTTATTAGCAGTGATTCAAGCAGTCGTTCTATTTTTCATCATTGGAGCGCTAGCTTATGCCTTTAAGGGCGATTTCTTCTATAACTATCTAGCAGTCGTCTTTGCCCCTATTGCAGGTGTCTTGCGCTTTGGGACAGCTTACACAACGGAAATTGTCTTGCCTCGAAAGGCAGCCGAAATTGCTGAAAAGCGTAAAGCAGGCAACAATTCAAAATAAAAGAGTCCGATGAACTTCATCGGATTTTTGTATGGGCGTCAATTTTTAGAGTCTTCACTTGATTTTTAAAGACTGGCAAACTTTTCTGATGATTTTCATGAAGAGCCTGCGCTTTTATGGTAAAATAGTAACAGAATAAAAGAGGAGAGAAACAATGAAACGTAGTATGTATGCTGGTCGTGTTCGTGAGGAACACATCGGACAAGAAATAACCTTGAAAGGATGGGTTGGCCGTCGTCGTGACCTTGGTGGTTTGATCTTTATCGATCTTCGTGACCGTGAAGGAATTATGCAGTTGGTTATCAACCCTGAAAAAGTATCTGCAGAGGTCATGGCAACAGCTGAAAGCCTTCGTAGCGAATTTGTTATCGAGGTGACTGGACAGGTCGCTGCGCGTGAGCAAGCCAATGATAAGTTGCCAACTGGTGCAGTTGAGTTAAACGTGACAGCTCTGACAGTGCTTAATACAGCTAAAACAACCCCATTTGAGATTAAGGATGGCATTGAGGCTAATGACGATACACGTTTACGTTACCGTTACCTTGACCTTCGTCGTCCAGAGATGCTGGAAAACCTCAAACTTCGTGCTAAAGTGACCCACTCTATTCGCAATTACTTGGATGAGTTGGAGTTTATCGACGTGGAGACACCATTCCTTTCTAAGTCAACTCCTGAAGGGGCGCGTGACTATTTGGTGCCGTCTCGTGTTAATAAAGGGCATTTTTACGCTCTTCCTCAAAGTCCACAAATCACGAAACAGCTCTTGATGAATGCTGGTTTTGACCGTTACTACCAAATCGTTAAATGTTTCCGTGACGAGGACTTGCGTGGTGACCGCCAGCCTGAGTTCACACAGGTTGACTTGGAAACATCTTTCCTTACTGAGCAAGAAATCCAAGATATCACAGAAGGTTTGATTGCGCGCGTGATGAAAGAAACTAAAGGCATCGAAGTGACGCTTCCATTTCCTCGTATGAAATATGATGATGCTATGGCTCTTTACGGTTCTGACAAGCCAGATACCCGTTTTGACATGTTGCTTCAGGACCTGACAGCAGTAGTCAAAGGTGTAGACTTTAAAGTCTTTTCAGAAGCACCTGCTGTAAAAGCAATTGTGGTCAAAGGAGCTGCGGACAACTATTCACGTAAAGACATCGACAAGATGACCGAAGTAGCCAAACAGTATGGTGCCAAAGGTCTTGCTTGGGTCAAGGTGGTTGATGGAGAATTAAACGGACCAGTTGCCAAGTTCTTGACTAGCATCCAAGCAGAATTGACAACAGCGCTTGCTCTTGAAGATAAGGACTTGGTTCTCTTTGTGGCGGATACGCTTGAAGTGGCTAATGCAACGCTTGGTGCCCTTCGTGGACGTATTGCCAAAGAGCTTGGTTTGATTGATAATGATAAATTCAACTTCCTTTGGGTTGTTGACTGGCCAATGTTTGAATGGTCTGAAGAAGAAGGTCGTTACATGAGCGCCCACCATCCATTTACTCTACCACAGGAAGAGACTGCTCACGAATTAGAAGGTGATTTGGCGAAGGTTCGTGCCATTGCTTACGATATTGTCTTGAACGGTTATGAACTTGGTGGTGGTAGCCTTCGTATCAACCAAAAAGACCTTCAAGAACGTATGTTCAAGGCTCTTGGTTTCTCAGCCGAAGAAGCAAATGACCAGTTTGGTTTCCTTCTTGAAGCCATGGACTATGGTTTCCCACCACACGGTGGCTTGGCTATCGGGCTTGACCGATTTGTCATGCTCTTAGCAGGAGAAGAAAATATTCGTGAAGTTATTGCCTTCCCTAAGAACAATAAGGCAAGTGACCCAATGACACAAGCTCCTTCAACAGTAGCTCTCAAACAACTAGAGGAACTCAGCTTACAAGTAGAAGAAGATGAAACAAGCAAAACGAATTAAGCGGTGGCGCTATTATCTGCGCCGCTTTGCTCATCAGATAAAAATTTTACGTGTCTTACAAAGCATCTCTCGCGAAAAATATGATGAGAAGATTTCGGCCTCTCTGGTCTATGGATTTTTATCAGCAGTAGCGGTCAATTTCTTTTTCCAACCAGGTCATGTGTATTCGAGTGGTGCGACAGGTCTGGCACAGATTATCTCTGCCTTGAGTAATCACTGGTTTGGTTTTCATATCCCGATTTCGTTGACCTTCTATGCCATTAATTTCCCTTTGATGGTCTTGGCTTGGTATCAAATTGGGCATAAGTTCACCGTCTTTACCTTTATAACGGTATCCATGAGTTCCTTCTTTATCCAGTTTGTCCCTGTGGCGACCTTGACGGAGGATCCCATTATCAATGCCCTTTTTGGGGGTGTTGTCATGGGCTTGGGGATTGGTTTTGCTCTTCGAAACAATATCTCCAGTGGTGGGACGGATATCGTCAGCCTGACTATTCGCAAGAAAACGGGTAAGAATGTTGGTAGTATTTCTTTCTTGGTAAATGGGACCATCATGCTGATAGCAGGCTTGACCTTTGGTTGGGAATACGCTCTCTACTCTATGATTACCATCTTTGTCTCTAGCCGTGTCACAGACGCTGTCTTTACCAAGCAAAAACGGATGCAGGCCATGATTGTGACCAATCATCCAGAGAAGGTAATTGAAAAAATCCATAAAAAATTGCACCGCGGTGCAACCATGATCCACGATGCAGAAGGAACCTATAATCACGAAAGAAAGGCAGTTTTAATCACTGTCATTACACGTGCAGAGTTTAATGAATTTAAACAGATTATGAAACAGGTGGATCCAAGCGCCTTTGTCTCTGTCTCGGAGAATGTTCATATTTTGGGACGGTTCGTTGAAACAGATAATTAGTGATCAAAAAAACCAGCTCGAGCTGGTTTTTATTTTTCGATAATTTTGTGGGCAATCAACTGGCGATAACAAATTTGTTTATTGCTTTTAGCATCATTGATGATCTGGAGAATAGTTTCAAAGGAAACACGACCAAGCTCCAAACTATTGATATCGACATAGGCTGCCAAGTTGAGCTTGGGATTGACTGAGTCGAAGCTGAGGACAGGGACATCCAGTTGGTGTTTTGCGATGTAATCACAGACCCCTGCAGCAAGGAGACTATCAATGGTAATAATAGCGTCAATATTTGGATCGTGTTTGAAGAGAAGTCTACTAAAGCGATAACCATTATCTTCAAGAAATTCAGTAGCAAAGTAAGTCAGATTAGTATCGAGAGGAAGTTGGTATTGTTTTAGAGCTAGCTCGTAACCTGTCAGACGGTCTTGTGTTACGAAGAGTCGCTTAGTACCTCCGATAAAGGCAATTCGCTTGCATCCTTTTTTGATGAAATACTCTGTCGCATCAAAACCAGCTTGGACATTGTCATTATCGACAAGTGGAATGAAGGGAGATAGAGATTTACCTAAGATAAGGAAAGGAAATTGCTCGTCTGCTACTAACTTAACCAAAGGGTCCTCTTCTTGGGCATAGAGGAAAATCAAACCATCTACACGCTTACCATAGACCATCTGAGAAATAGCTTTAAGACGCTCTTTGGCATCTTTACCTGTCGCGATCTGAATGGCGTAGTGGTTTTCAGAGGCGACTTGGGCGATACCACGGAGGACAGATGGGAAGAAAGGATTTTGATAGAAGGCGTCTGAGTCGTCAGGAAGCACCAAGCCGATAACTTGGGTATAACTGCTTACCAAACTACGAGCGTTGAGGTTGGGGTGGTAATTGAGCTCCTTCATAGCCTTACGAACACGTTTTTTTGTTTCGTCGCTAATGGTTGATTTGTTTTGAATAACACGGGTTACGGTTGAAGGTGAAACACCAGCAGCCTTGGCCACGTCTTTAATCGTAACGGGCATAAAAATCTCCTATTTATGGTAATCTGGATCACGGAAATGCGTTTTATAAAAGATAGTGACCAGATACAGAACAAAAAGAATGTTTTGTACAGTGATGAGGTTTGACATATTTTGGCCAAAGAGTCCCAAAATAAGTGTAATCAGAGTTGGTAATCCTAAACAGTTCAAGATAAAATGGTAGCACTCTTTAAAGGTCCTAAATGAAAAGAGGCGTGATTTCTTAGTGATATAAAGGAGAAGACTCGCTCCTAGAGAGACGATAAAGAAATTCAAACCAAAGAGGAAGCTCGCACCGAGAACTAGAAAGAGACTGATATAGACACGATTCTGCTGGTACCAGTCTTTAGAAATGGCTTGGGTCAAGCTGTCTTTACTTTTGAAACTCTCAGTCTCAATCGCTCGGTAAGAGATACGGGTCAGCTCTTTACTTTCCTTGCTGATGACGAGCTCATTCGTATCGAAATGCAGTTGCAAGTCTTTAGGTAATTCCTTGCTTTGACTTGGACCGATTAAAAGAGAAGGCGTTTGACTAGCTGTTCCTGTATAAGTAAATTTACCATCAACAATTCTAGCGTGTTCAGAGAGATCCTGTACAACCTCATCTGTCAATGGTTCATAGACATTATCGATAAAGGTTTCTAGCGGATAAGTCTCCTGCGAGCTGTTTTGGATGGCAATAGGTACCATAGATAAGCTGATAAGGAAGATACTGGTAAAGAGAAGTTGGAACCAGTTGAGTCCGAAACGTTTGGACAGGGGCTTACGAAATCCCCAAATACTTGAAAAATAGGAAAATGGATATGGAAGCATAGGTATCTTTCTAAAAGGTGTTTTCTATATGAGTATTATTATATAGAGAAATGTGCTTTATTTCAAGTCTAGGAGAAAAATTGCTTGTTACAAGGATGTTATTTACAGTAACAATCGCTAATACTCAATGAAAATCAAAGAGCAAACTAGGAAGCTAGCCGCAGGTTGCTCAAAACAGTGTTTTGAGGTTGCAGATGGAAGCTGACGTGGTTTGAAGAGGTTTTCGAAGAGTATAAAATGAAAAAGGGTGGCGGGGATATATTATCCCTTGTCGCCACCACTTGTAAGTCCTGAAACAAAGTTCTTTTGTAGGAAGAAGAAGAGAATACAGATTGGAAGGGCGATGAGGATAGCACCTGCTGAGAAGTAGGCAATCTTCATGTTTTTCACATTGCTAACGAAGGTTTGGAGACCTACGGCAACAGTAAAGTATTCTTTCTCACGAAGCAAGAAACTAGAGAGGATATAGTCTCCAAAAGGTCCCATGAAGGCCCAGAGAGCTTGTACGGCAACCATTGGGCGAACAAGTGGAAGAACAATTTGCCAGAAGCGGCGGAAGTGTCCTGCACCGTCTAGTTTTGCAGATTCGTCTAGAGACATTGGCACTGTATCGAAGTAGCCCTTCATGAGCCAAGCATTCATTGGGATACCACCACCAACGTAGAGGAAGATGAGGAACCAGCTGTGGTTAAGGGCGTTCAACATAAGTGCCATAACGAAGAAGGCTGTCAAAGCGGCCATTGTTGGAACCATTTGGATAATCAAGAAGAAGACCAAACTTTGTTTACGAGCCAAGAAATTGTAACGGCTATAAGCATAACCAGCAAGTACGATAATACTTGTTTGAACAGCCATAGTAATTAAGGCGATAATCAAAGTGTTGAGGTACCAAGTACCGTACAAGGTTTCAGTGAAGAGGCCTTTAAAGTTATCAAAATTGAGGTCGATATTAGTATCTAGTTTAAAGGCTGAGACGTTACCTGCTTTAAAGGCTGACATGATGGTAATCAAAAGTGGATAGATAATCACGATTGATAGGCCAATTAAGTAGAGGTAAGTAAGGGTTTGAGTCAGTCTACGTTTGAGTTTAATTGAGTTATTCATCTTAGACATCCTCCATATCAAATGCGTGTAGTTTCTTGAATGCGATCATAGAGATTGAGATGACAATGATAGAGATAATCAAGGTAACAGCTGCCGCCATTGAGTATTGAGGAGATGTACCTGTTGTCAAACGGTAGATCCATGAAATCAAGATATCTGTTGAACCAGCTCCACCTCCGACACTACCAGGACCTCCACCATTGAAGAGGTACATGATAGAGAAGTTGTTAAAGTTGAAGGTGTATTGGCTAATCAAAGTAGGTGCTGCCACAGCCAAGATCATTGGGAAAGTGATGTTGCGGAATTTTTGCCAAGCATTAGCACCGTCAATATAAGCTGCTTCGTAAAGGTCGTTAGGAATAGATTGCAAGATACCCAAAGTCAAAACGTAGATATATGGGAATCCAAGCCAACCTTGCATCATAATCAAGGCAACCTTAGTCCAAGTAGGGTCTGTTTTCCAAGGGATAAGAGCCCCATCAAGGAAAGGAAGGAATTTAGCAAAGATCGGCAAGACTTGAGTGTTGATAGCACCGACACTATCATTAAACATATTTGAGAATGTCAAGATAGTGATGAAGGCTGGGACAGCCCAAGGAAGAAGGAAAATAACACCAAAGATACGTTTTCCTTTGATAAATGGTTGGTTAGCAATGATAGCTGTGAAGATACCAATCACGATCTGTAAAGTTGAGGCAGATAAAGCCCAGATGATAGTCCAAGAAAGAACAGAACCAAAGGCAGAACGGAAGGTACTCAAGCTCCAAATGTTTGTAAAGTTGGTCAAACCGACCCAGTCCAACAATTTGTTTGGTGGCAAGTGTTGGAAGTCGTAGTTGGTAAAGGCGATCATCAAGGTTACGATAACTGGGAAGATAATCGCAAAAGTCATTGCAATATAAGATGGAATGATCAAGAGGTAAGGGAAACCATTTTCATAGATTCCTTTGACCATTTCCTTAAAGGTAAGTGCTACTGGAATACCATTGTTAATGTGTTTGGCAGTTGTATGTGCATCTTTGATATTTGCGAAATAAAAGAGTACATAAACGACTACAAAGATTAAATGGAAGGCACCACGAATCAGCATGAAGAGGGAATTATCACGACCTGGTTTATCACCAAGAGTGATGAGATTACTCAATTCAGGGGCTGCAAGTGCTAGGAAATAGAGGACAAATACAAGGGTTACACCAAGGAAGATAAAACCTTTGGCCTTTTGTTTATTGTAAATCTGTCCTAACCCAGGAATGATAGACAGCAGGGCTGCTTTACTAGGTTGTTGCTTTTCCATAATAACTCCTTTCATAGGATACTGGTTTCTAATTAAAACCTAAACTATATATGTTTTTTATTGATAAATTCAAAGGGGGATTTGAATTCCACCCCCCTTGAACAAATTTTTTATTCACCAAATTTTTGTTTGATTGTTTCTTTGATCAATGTTACAGCATCGTTTGCAGCTGTCTTAGCATCTTTCTTACCACTTACAGCTTCAAACAACATTGTTTTAGCTGGGTCCCAAACTGCTGACATTTGAGAGATGTTTGGCATTGGTTGAGCGTTCTTGAACTGTTTGATAACAGCTGTTGTCAACTCATCATTTTTACCTTCAGCGTATGAACGAGCTTCAGTGTTAGCTGGGATTTCGTTAGTTGTATCGTAGAAGGCTTTTTGTTCTTCAGTTGAAACAAGGAAGTCTACAAATTTTTGAGCAGCTTCAAGGTTCTTAGTGCTTGATGGGATGATCCAAGCTTTACCACCACCGAATGCTGCGTAGTCTTTTCCGTTTGGAAGAGTTGGGATAGTTGCAACACCGTAGTTTACTTTAGCGTCTTTGAAGGCTTTAGCTTTCCAAGGTCCATCGATGATAGCAGCTGTTTTACCTTCTTGGAATTGAGTTTGGATTAGGTTTCCAGCTCCTTCAGTATCTTGCATACCTTTAGGCCATTTTTCATACCAAGATTTAGCGTAGTTGATACCTGCGATAGAACCGTCGTTGGCAAGACCGATGTCTTTAGCGTCTTTACCGTTTTGTCCGAATACGTAACCGCCGTTACCAGCAAGAAGTCCGTATGCAAAGTAGAAGTTTGTCCAGTCAGCTAGGAAAGCAGAAGTTTTTCCATCTTCTCCAGCGAATGCGTATTTGCTATCTTTAGCAAGGTTTTCCAAGTCAGCAAATGTTTTTGGAGCTTCTTTTACCAAGTCTTTGTTGTAGTACATAACAAGTGACTCGATAACGGCAGGAGCACCGTAAACTTTACCGTCAGCAGCTGTTACAAGAGATTTAGTTTTATCATCTGTTTTAGCGCCGTCGCTCAATTTAACTTCTGAAAGTTGTCCGTCAGTACCAAGGCTACCTACACGGTCGTATGGTGCCATCATAACGTCAGCAGCTTTACCAGATTGGTTGTCTAGAGAAAGGTTGTCAAGACCACCCATTTGGTCTCCGGTTTTGATAGTCACTTTTACGCCAGCTTCTTTTTCGTAAGCTTTTGCAGCTGTTTCAGCAAATGCTTTATATTGATCTTCAACGTAAAGAGTGATTTCTTTACCTGCAGATGAACCAGCATCAGCAGCTTTTTCAGCAGGTTTGCTTCCGCAAGCTACCAAAAGCAAGCTAGCAAGTGTAACAGTTCCAAGCACAGCAGCGCTCTTCATGAATTTAGATGACATAGTGTATTCCTCCTAAAGAATAACAAATTTTATAATGAGGAAACGCAAACGTTTTCCTTTATGGGACTAGTATAGCACATTTAGAAAGCGGTTGCAAGTGTTTTTTGTAAAAATTTCTAAAAAAATTGTAAAAAAAGTAAACGCTTTATTGCTTTTTAATAGTAGAAATAATAAAAAATCTTTAAAGACAGGGTTGGTAAGACAGCGAAAACGATTGCCTTAATCGATTATAAATAATTAAAGTAATTGAGCCTTTAGTTTTGTAAAATAAGGTAAGGGAGATTGATAATACTATATTATCAGTTGAATAGAGAATATATATGCGAGTACAAAGAAAAAATTTTAAAAAAATAATCAAAAAAGTTTTTTAAAACCGCTTGCATTTATCAAAAAAATGCGATATACTTATTTCAACGCAAACGTTTGCGTTCGTAAAAATGAAACAAGAACTATAAACACATGAGGTGCTTATTATGAAAAAACGTCAAAGTGGTGTGTTGATGCACATTTCTTCTCTTCCTGGAGCATACGGAATCGGATCATTTGGTAAAAGTGCTTACGACTTCGTTGATTTCTTGGTTCGCACAAAACAACGTTACTGGCAAATCCTTCCACTAGGAACAACTAGTTACGGAGATTCTCCTTACCAATCTTTCTCAGCCTTCGCAGGGAATACTCATTTCATAGATTTGGATGTCTTGGTGGAACAAGGCTTGTTGCAAGCAAGTGACCTTGAAGGAGTTGACTTTGGTAGCGATGCATCTGAAGTTGACTATGCTAAAATCTACTATGCACGTCGTCCTCTTTTAGAAAAAGCGGTAAAACGTTTCTTTGAAGTCGGAGATGTTAAAGATTTTGAGAAATTTGCTCAAGACAACCAATCATGGCTTGAACTCTTTGCAGAGTATATGGCTATCAAAGAGAATTTTGACAATCTTGCTTGGACTGAATGGCCAGATGCAGATGCTCGTGCTCGCAAAGCTTCAGCACTTGAAAGCTACCGTGAGCAATTGGCAGACAAGTTGGTTTACCACCGTGTGACTCAATACTTCTTCTTCCAACAATGGTTGAAGTTGAAAGCCTACGCTAACGACAACCATATCGAAATCGTTGGGGACATGCCAATCTACGTAGCGGAAGATTCAAGCGATATGTGGGCAAATCCACATCTCTTCAAGACAGATGTCAACGGTAAAGCAACTTGCATCGCAGGATGCCCACCAGATGAGTTTTCTGCAACTGGTCAGCTTTGGGGTAACCCAATCTATGACTGGGAAGCAATGGACAAAGACGGCTACAAATGGTGGATTGAACGCTTGCGTGAAAGCTTCAAAATCTACGATATCGTTCGTATCGACCACTTCCGTGGCTTCGAATCTTACTGGGAAATCCCTGCTGGTTCCGATACAGCAGCACCTGGTGAGTGGGTCAAAGGTCCTGGCTACAAGCTTTTTGCAGCTGTTAAGGAAGAACTTGGTGAGCTAAACATCATCGCTGAAGACCTTGGCTTCATGACTGATGAAGTGATCGAGTTGCGTGAACGCACTGGCTTCCCAGGAATGAAAATTCTTCAATTTGCCTTCAACCCAGAAGACGAAAGTATCGACAGCCCACACTTGGCACCTGCTAACTCAGTTATGTACACAGGAACACACGATAACAATACGGTCCTTGGTTGGTACCGTAACGAGATCGATGATGCAACTCGTGAGTACATGGCTCGCTATACTAACCGTAAAGAATACGAAACAGTGCCACACGCTATGCTTCGTACAGTCTTTTCATCAGTTAGCTTCATGGCAATTGCAACTATGCAAGATTTGCTAGAATTGGATGAGACAGCTCGTATGAACTTCCCATCTACCCTTGGTGGAAACTGGTCTTGGCGTATGACTGAAGATCAATTGACACCAGCTGTCGAGGAAGGTTTGCTTGACTTGACAACAATCTATCGACGAATTAATGAAAATTTGGTAGAATTAAAGAAATAATACAATATCAGGAGACACCTTAAACATGTTATCACTACAAGAATTTGTACAAAATCGTTACAATAAAACCATTGCAGAATGTAGCAATGAAGAGCTTTACCTTGCTCTTCTTAACTACAGCAAACTTGCAAGCAGCCAAAAACCAGTCAACACTGGTAAAAAGAAAGTTTACTATATCTCAGCTGAGTTCTTGATTGGTAAACTCTTGTCAAACAACTTGATCAACCTTGGTCTTTACGACGATGTCAAAAAAGAACTTGCAGCTGCAGGTAAAGACTTGATTGAAGTTGAAGAAGTTGAATTAGAACCATCTCTTGGTAATGGTGGTTTGGGACGTTTGGCTGCCTGCTTTATCGACTCAATTGCGACTCTTGGTTTGAATGGTGACGGTGTTGGTCTTAACTACCACTTTGGTCTTTTCCAACAAGTTCTTAAAAACAACCAACAAGAAACAATTCCAAATGCATGGTTGACAGAGCAAAACTGGTTGGTTCGCTCAAGCCGTAGCTACCAAGTACCATTTGCAGACTTTACTTTGACATCAACTCTTTATGATATTGATGTTACTGGTTATGAAACAGCAACTAAAAACCGCTTGCGTTTGTTTGACTTGGATTCAGTTGATTCTTCTATTATTAAAGATGGTATCAACTTTGACAAGACAGATATCGCTCGTAACTTGACTCTCTTCCTTTACCCAGATGATAGTGACCGTCAGGGTGAATTGCTCCGTATCTTCCAACAATACTTCATGGTTTCAAATGGTGCACAATTGATCATCGACGAAGCAATCGAAAAAGGAAGCAACTTGCATGACCTTGCTGATTATGCCGTTGTACAAATCAACGATACTCACCCATCAATGGTTATCCCTGAATTAATCCGTCTTTTGACTGCACGTGGTATCGAGCTTGACGAAGCAATCTCAATCGTTCGTAGCATGACTGCCTACACTAACCACACAATCCTTGCTGAAGCCCTTGAAAAATGGCCTCTTGAATTCTTGCAAGAAGTGGTTCCTCACTTGGTACCAATCATCGAAGAATTGGACCGTCGCGTGAAAGCAGAATACAAAGATCCAGCTGTTCAAATTATCGATGAGAGCGGACGTGTTCACATGGCCCACATGGATATCCACTACGGATACAGCGTTAACGGGGTAGCAGCACTTCATACTGAAATCTTGAAGAACTCTGAGTTGAAAGCCTTCTACGACCTTTACCCAGAAAAATTCAATAACAAAACAAACGGTATCACTTTCCGTCGTTGGCTCATGCATGCTAACCCAAGACTATCTCACTACTTGGATGAGATTCTTGGAGAAGGTTGGCACCATGAAGCAGATGAACTTGAAAAACTTTTGTCTTATGAAGACAAAGCAGCTGTCAAAGAAAAATTGGAAAGCATCAAGGCTCACAACAAACGTAAATTGGCTCGCCACTTGAAAGAACACCAAGGTGTGGAAATCAATCCAAACTCTATCTTTGATATCCAAATCAAACGTCTTCACGAGTACAAACGCCAACAAATGAACGCCTTGTACGTGATCCACAAATATCTTGACATCAAAGCTGGTAACATTCCTGCTCGTCCAATCACAATCTTATTTGGTGGTAAAGCAGCTCCAGCCTACACAATCGCTCAAGACATCATCCACTTGATTCTTTGCATGTCAGAAGTTATTGCTAACGATCCAGCAGTTGCTCCACACTTGCAAGTTGTTATGGTTGAAAACTACAACGTTACTGCAGCAAGCTTCCTTATCCCAGCATGTGATATCTCAGAACAAATCTCACTTGCTTCTAAAGAAGCTTCAGGTACTGGTAACATGAAATTCATGTTGAACGGAGCTTTGACTCTTGGTACTATGGACGGTGCTAACGTGGAAATCGCTGAGTTGGTTGGCGACGAAAACATCTACATCTTTGGTGAAGATTCAGAAACTGTTATCGACCTTTACGCAAAAGCAACTTACAAATCAAGCGAATTCTACGCTCGTGAAGCTATCAAACCATTGGTTGACTTCATCGTTAGCGATGCAGTTCTTGCAGCTGGAAACAAAGAGCGCTTGGAACGTCTTTACAATGAATTGATCAACAAAGACTGGTTTATGACTCTTCTTGACTTGGAAGACTATATCAAGGTTAAAGAACAAATGTTGGCTGACTACGAAGATCGTGACGCATGGTTGGATAAAGTTATTGTTAACATTTCTAAAGCAGGATTCTTCTCATCTGACCGTACAATCGCTCAGTACAACGAAGATATCTGGCACTTGAACTAATACTCTTCGAAAATCTCTTCAAACCAAGTCAGCTTTATCTGCAACCTCAAAGCAGTGCTTTGAGCAGCCTGCGGCTAGCTTCCTAGTTTGCTCTTTGATTTTCATTGAGTATAAGATACAAGATTTATACTAATACACTTTCCTATGAAGCGAATTTCGATTGAAATTCGCTTTTTTGAATGCCGTGGATTTTGGTTAATTCTGTCTAAAAATAGAGAAATTCTAGATGCAGTGAAGGCTTAGAAATGCTGGTTTTCACTGTCTTCAGCCTTATATTTCTTTGTAGTTGATTACCTCATATTTCTTGTATTCGCTTACACAAAGTATTATAATATAATTGTAGGAAAGAAGGTGTTTTTATGTGGAAAAAATATTTTTCAAAATATAAATGGACTGATTTATTTTGGATTTTATTTATCATTTTGACCTGCCTCTATATAGGTAACCATGATTTGTTTCCTCTCAATCATCAAGAAATCTCTTTTCGTGGTAGCCTTTGGGGTTTGGTACTTGCCCTATATCACTTGCTATTTATTGATAAGTTTGTTATCTCGAATCGAAAATAAAGTTTAGGACTTAGTAATGTTAAATTTCTTAACTTTTCGGATAGATAATTTTAAAATTGAAATTTAAAACCGCAGATCTTCTTGAAATGCGGTTTTTGTATATGCCAATTACAGTGCTTTCCCAACCAGAATCTCTGCTTCGATGGTAATGTTTGTCAAGTCGCTCCAGTCAATCTTGCTCTGGTCAACGTGAAAGAGAAGGGGTGTCATGCTGAGTAGGGCTTGGAGCTGCTCTGCTGTGATAGGTTTGCTCAGAGAGGCAGTTTGGCTAGATAGGATGGTAAAATGTTCTTGGAAATGATTTTTGATATCTTGATTAGAATAGTCTTTGTTTGTTAGCTGGTCTTGTATCTTCTGACGAATTTCCTTGAGGTGATTTTCAGTTGGGATAACCTTTATTAAGATGCCGTTTTGGGATAGAACGCGACGAAATTCTCCATAGTTGGCAGGTGAGAAGATATCAAGCAGGATATCCATGCTGGAGTCTTTTATAGGAAGACGAGCTAAGTCACCAACAAACCAATTGACTGCCCAGTTGGGTTCGCTCTTGGCAGCGATTTGGACTGAATTTTTGGAGATGTCAAAGGCATAGAAGGTTTTGTCAGGATGACTTTCTTGGAGTTTGCGAGAATAGAATCCTTCGCCACAACCGATATCTAAGACTGTGGTGCTAGTTTCTGAACTGGCTAGCAAGTCAGATACAGCCTCTAAAATAGCCTGATAAAAGCCGGCTTCTAGGATTTGTTGACGATTTTGAAAATTTTCCTTGTCGTAGTTAGCAGATTGCTTGATTTGAGGGGCTAGATTGACATAGCCGAATTTCGCCAAGTCAAAAGAATGGCGATTGCTACATTTGAGACTGTTCTCTACCAGAGTCAGATTGTCTTGACAGATAGGACAGGCAAAGGCAGTAGCAGAAGCAAAACGTTGAAGTTTGGGTTTGAGATTTGTATTCATAGTTTAAGTGTATCAAAAGAGGCAAATGAAAGCAACTTTAGGAATAAGTAGATGGGAGATTCAGTAGAAATAAAACTAATACTCTTCGAAAATCAAATTCAAACCACGTCAACGTCGCCTTGCCGTACTCAAGTACAGCCTGCGGCTAGTTTCCTAGTTTGCTCTTTGATTTTCATTGAGTATAATTCTCCAATTTATAAAATGAAATTGCTTTTATATCTAAATTGCTATATAATAATGATAAGGAGGAAATAAGTATGTTAAAAGAAGTATTAACCGTCGCAAAAGTTGCGAAAAAATCATCACTCTTTTTGGGTGGTGTCGCATTTGGTACCCTTGGTTTGAAAATCTTGGCAAGTAAGGAAGCTAAAAAAGGTTATTCTAAAGCTTTGGCTAAGGCTTACAAGTTGAAAGACGGGCTAGATGCATCTGTTTCTGTTATGAAACAACATGGAGACGATGTCTTGCAAGATGCCAAATATTTGTACGAGCAAGAGAAAAAAGAAGAGCAATTAGATAGCCTTATAGGAGAATAATATGTCTTTTAAAGTGCTACATAGAGGATACCAACATATCCGACTATCATCTTCTTTTTCACTCACCTTGGATATTCAAGACTATCTTCGTTCCTTGGCGAGAGATGAAAAGGGAATTGAGTCTATCCAGTTTTACATGGATCAACAGCACTTTACTCTACGCATAAAAGAAGGCTTTTCTGTATTAGATAATGCAGAAGCCTTTTTAAAAAGAATTGATAAAGGGAAAGTTTCTGAGTTGATGACTCTTCCCATTCGTAGAGAAGAGAGTGCTTATTCTATTGTTTCAGGTGCAGCGATTAAGCGTGTACTTTTTCGTAGTTTTGTGCCGTATCCTATTCGCTATATATGGACTTGTTATCAGGCTTTTGGCTATATTAGAGAAGCCTATCAGACTCTAGCGTGTAAGGAGCTAACGATGGAGGTCTTAGACTGTTCGGCGATTTTATTGTCCTTGTTTATGAACCAATCCAAGACAGCTAGCAATATCATGTTTATGCTTGATTTGGGGAATCATTTAGATCAGTGGTCCTTGAAAAAAACTGCAACAGATCTAGAACAAAGCCTTCTTGCAAAAGAGAGCGATGTATTCCTAGTACAGGGCGATACGGTTGTTAGTATCAAGAGTTCTGATGTTCAAATAGGAGATGTCTTGGTCCTATCTCAAGGAAATGAAATTCTGTTTGATGGACAAGTAGTTTCAGGTTTAGGTATGGTCAACGAAAGTTCCTTGACGGGAGAGAGTTTTCCAGTTGAAAAAAGAGAGTCTGATTTGGTTTGTGCAAATACAGTATTAGAAACTGGAGAGTTACGCATTCGTGTAACCGATAATCAGATGAACAGCCGGATTTTACAACTGATTGAGTTGATGAAGAAATCTGAAGAAAACAAGAAAACGAAACAACGCTATTTCATCAAGATGGCGGATAAGGTCGTCAAATATAATTTCTTGGGAGCTGGGCTGACTTACCTATTGACAGGTTCTTTTTCTAAGGCTATTTCTTTCCTATTGGTCGATTTCTCCTGCGCTTTGAAAATCTCTACTCCTGTAGCTTATTTGACAGCTATCAAGGAGGGGTTGAATCGTGAAATGGTGATTAAGGATGGGGATGTTCTGGAGAAATATCTGGAAGTTGATACTTTCTTGTTTGATAAGACGGGAACAATCACAACTAGTTATCCTATAGTTGAAAAGGTGTTACCTTTTGGGGACTATAGTGAGGAAGATATTCTCAGAATCAGTGCCTGTCTTGAGGAACACATTTATCATCCTATTGCTAATGCCATCGTCAAGCAAGCTGAGATAGAGGGAATTGAACATGAGGAAATGCATGGGAAACTCCAATATATCGCAAGCAAGGGGATTAAATCTCATATAGATGGGCAACCAGTTCTTATTGGAAATTATGTCTTGATGCAGGATGAGCAAATTCATATCAATTCAGAACAAAATGCTTTAATTGAAGAGTACAAGAGTCACTATAATCTCTTATTCTTGGCTTATCAGAATGAATTGATTGGAATGTTTTGTATTCATACTCCGTTGAGAAAAGAAGCAAAAGCAGCCTTGGAGAAACTTAAGGCACAAGGGAAAAAATTGATTCTGGCAACAGGGGACACCTTGGTTAGAACAGAGGAATTAGTCAAAGATTTGCCCTTTGATCAGGTCTATACAGACTTGAAACCTGATGGGAAATTTGAGCTAGTAGAGGAACTGCAGAAAGCAGGTCACACTATTTTGATGGTTGGAGATGGCTTGAATGACTCAGCTGCTCTAACCCTATCAGATATCGGTGTGGTGATGAATGAGAGTGCAGATATTTCTAAGCAGATGAGCGATATCTTATTGTTAGATAATCGTTTGGATTTCTTCCAAGAGTTGGATTGGCTATCATCATCTTTGCAAACACTCATCAAGAAGAATATTCAAGATACCGTTGTAGTAAATAGTAGTTTGATTGGCTTTGGCTTATTTAATTGGCTCAGTCCTTCAAATCTCTCTATCTTACATAATCTAACAACCTTGCGCATAGTCCTGCGTAGCCTGTCTATTAAGGCTAGATAGATGTGGTTATCAACAACAAAAAGGAGTTACCTTTCTCGAGGTTAACTCCTTTTTTATAGGTAAATGTTGAACAGTTTAGTAAGTCAATACAAAATATTTCTTCTTGCCGCGACGGATAACAGTCAGTTCGTTCTCTAACTTATCAGCGTCACTCAAGACATAGTCAAGGTCTTGGATGCGGTCACCGTTGACGTAGATAGCTCCGTTTTGGACGTCTTCACGGGCTTGGCGTTTTGAGTTGACCACACCAGATGCCACGAGGAGTTCCACGATATTGTGGTTTTCGTCTGCTTGTACTTGGTAGTTTGGTACTCCACGAAGTCCTTGTTTGAGCTCTTTGACAGAAAGGTTTTTGATGTTTCCTGCAAAGAGTTGCTCAGTGATGTTGAGGGCTTCTTTGTAAGCTTCTTCGCCGTGAACAAGTGTTACGACTTCACGAGCCAAGACTTTTTGAGCCAAGCGTTCGTGTGGAGCTGCTTCAAACTGCTTGCGGATATCTTCAATCTCATCAAGTGACAAGAAAGTAAAGATTTTCAAGAAGCGAACAGCGTCAGCGTCCATAACGTTCATCCAGAATTGGTACATTTCGTATGGGGAAGTCTTTTCAGGATTGAGCCAGACTGCGTTTCCTTCTGATTTACCAAATTTCTTACCAGTTGCATCTGTGATCAATGGAACAGTGATAACGTGGCCAGTCTTGTCAGCCTTACGACGAAGCAATTCGGTACCAGCTGTCATATTTCCCCACTGGTCAGAACCACCGATTTGAAGGGTAACGTTGTAGTCTTGGTTAAGGACGAAGAAATCGTAACCTTGCATGATTTGGTAGGCAAACTCAGTGTAAGAAATCCCTGTTTCAATCCGTTTTTTCACAGACTCCTTGCTCATCATGTAGTTGACAGTGAAGTATTTTCCGATATCACGGAGGAAGTCAATGAAGCTGATGCTGCCAAACCAGTCGTAGTTGTTGACCATGACAGCCTTGTTTTCGCCATTTTCAAAGTCAAGAAAACGAGAAAGTTGTCCTTGGATAGACTTGACCCAGCCATCTACTGTGTCTTTTGTTTGGAGACTACGTTCAGCATCTTTGAAGGACGGATCTCCAATGAGACCTGTAGCACCGCCAACGAGCGCATAAGGTTTGTGACCTGCTAGTTGCAAGCGACGACTTGTCAAGATTGCGACAAGATGGCCTAGGTGAAGGCTGTCAGCAGTTGGATCGTAGCCAGTATAATAAGAAACTTGACCTTCTTCTAGGGCTCTACGCAAAGCTTCTTCATCAGTCGTTTGAAAAATCAAACCACGCTCTTTTAGCTCATCAAAAATGTGCATGTGTCTTTTCTCCTTTTTAAAAATATTGTTTCTACCTATTGTATCACAAACTTGGGCAATAGCCTAGTAGAATAGGGAAGAAAGTGGCTATTTTATTGAAAGTTTACCTTTTATGGTATAATAGTTACAGTGAGGAAATCCATGCAAAATCAATTAAATGAATTAAAACAAAAAATGCTGGAATTTTTCCAGCTAGTAAAATCAAAAATAAATCATAAAAAATCAGAGAAAGTCTCAGAAGAGAAGCAGTCGGATGGGACAGGTGGGAAAGTTCTGGCTATCCTAGGTAGCATTTTAGTTGTTATCAAGGGAATTTTGAATACTCTCTTTATTCTAGGCTTTATCGGTGGGCTTTTTGGTGCTGGTGTAGCTCTTGGTTATGGAGTTGCTTTGTTTGACAAGGCCAAGGTTCCCCAATCGGAGGACTTGGTCAAGCAGGTTAAAAATATTTCTTCCATCTCAGAAATTGTTTACGCAGATGGGAGTGTCATTGCTTCTATCGAGAGTGATTTACTGAGAACTTCTGTCTCATCTGAGGAAATATCGGACAATCTCAAAAAGGCTATCGTTGCAACTGAGGACGAACATTTTCTTGAACATAATGGGGTTGTGCCAAAAGCTGTGATTCGGGCGACTTTGGGAACCTTTGCAGGTTTGGGCTCATCTAGCGGGGGCTCGACCTTGACCCAACAGTTAATCAAACAACAAGTGGTTGGAGATGCTCCGACTTTGGCTCGTAAGGCTACAGAAATTGTTGATGCCCTTGCCTTGGAACGCAGCATGAGTAAGGATGAAATCTTGACTGCTTATCTCAATGTTGCTCCCTTTGGTCGAAATCATAAAGGGCAGAATATTGCAGGTGCCCAGCAAGCTGCTGAAGGGATTTTCGGTATCGATGCCAACAAGCTGAGTATTCCCCAAGCTGCCTTCCTAGCAGGTTTGCCACAGAGTCCGATTACTTATTCCCCTTATGAAAATACTGGAGAGTTAAAGAGTGATGAAGACTTAGAACTTGGTTTGAAGCGGGCCAAGGATGTTCTCTACAACATGTACCGTACGGGTGCTCTGACTCAGGAAGAATACGACCAGTACAAGGATTATAATCTCAAGCAAGATTTCTTGCCATCAGGAACTGTCAATGCTGTTTCGAGGGATTATCTCTACTTTACAGCTATGGCTGAAGCGACAGACCGTATGTATGATTATTTAGTTCAACAGGACAATGTCTCTAGCCAAGAGTTGAAAAACGATTCGATTCAAAAGGCCTATCATGAGCGAGCTGAGCAGGAACTAAGTAATGGCGGTTACAAAATTACTACAACGATCAATAAAAAAATCCATAACGCTATGCAAAATGCAGTTGCTAACTATGGTCATTTGGTAGATGATTCGACTGGGCAGCCTGAAGTAGGGAATGTTTTGATGGACAATAAAACGGGAGCTGTTCTAGGCTTTGTTGGTGGTCGTAATTACCAGACCAACCAAAACAATCACGCCTTCGACACCAAGCGTTCGCCAGCCTCTACAACCAAGCCTTTGTTGGCCTACGGTATTGCCATTGATCAAGGTTTGATGGGAAGCGCTAGTATCTTGTCCAATTATCCAACAAAATTCTCTAATGGAAATCCTATCATGTATGTAAATAGTCCAGGTACAGGCATGATGACTTTGGGAGAAGCCTTGAACTATTCATGGAATATCCCAGCCTATTGGACCTATCGCATGCTTCGTGAGAAGGGTGTGGATGTCAAGGGTTATATGGAGAAAATGGGTTACGAGATTCCGGAGTACGGTATCGAAAGTCTGCCTATGGGCGGCGGTATTGAAGTCACAGTCGCCCAGCATACCAATGGTTATCAAACAATTGCCAATAACGGTGTCTACCATCAGAAACATGTGATTTCTAAGATTGAATCATCTGATGGTAGAGTAATCTATGAATTTCAAGACAAGCCAGTTCAAGTGTACTCGAAGGCAACGGCAACAATTATGCAGAGTTTGCTTCGTGAGGTGATTTCATCTCGAATCACTTCAAGTTTCCAAACGGATTTGGCTTCTATCAATTCAAGCTTAGCTCGTGCAGACTGGATTGGTAAGACTGGTACAACCAATGAAGATGAAAATATGTGGCTCATGCTGTCAACACCAAGATTGACTCTAGGTGGTTGGCTAGGGCATGATGACAACCGCCCAATGGCTAAGGGGGCTGGACATTATCGAAATGCCAAATATATGGCTTACTTGGTCAATGCTATCCAACAGGCTGAGCCTGGTGTTTGGGGCAATGAACGCTTTAATCTTGATTCTAGTGTGACCCAATCTCAGGTCCTCAGATCTACAGGACAGAAGCCAGGCAAAGTATCCGTTAATGGAAAAACGGTGGATCTTTCAGGGGCTACTGTAACGAGTTATTGGGCTAATAAGGCGGGAGCTCCTACGACAAGCTATCACTTTGCTATTGGAGGAAGTGAAGCAGATTACCAAAATGCTTGGTCAAGTATTATTGGTAGTTTCTCATCTACACCAAGTTCAAGTAGTAGTTCTAGCAGTACATCAAGTTCATCATCTACACAACCAAATAGTAGAAGATAGGAAAGTGGCATTGATTGCCACTTTTTTCTTTTTTCCTTTCGTGTTACAATAAAGGTATGAATCAGTATCAGAAAAAGATTGTTAAAGGAACTATTTATTCGCTCCTATCCGGCTTAATCTGGGGAATCTGTGGAATTTTAGGAGAATATTTCTTTACTCATTATCAAGTGTCCTCTGGCTGGATTACCTCTATGCGTTTGACACTGGCAGGGAGTCTTGTACTCATTTGGTCTGCAGTGCAATTAAAATCGCAAGTGCTAGATATTTGGCGAGATAAGAAAAATTACCTGCCCTTTTTAGCCTATGCTATTTTGGGGATTTTTTCAGTCCAGTATTTTTTCTACCTCTGCGTAGAATATTCTAATGCAGCGACAGCGACTATTTTACAGTTTATAAGTCCTGTCTTTATCCTCTTTTACAATCGCTTGATTTATCAAAAACGAGCGTCAAAAAGTGCTATTTTCTATGTTTTGATTGCCATGCTGGGCGTGTGCTTGATGGCGACAAAAGGCGATCTCTCTCAGTTATCTATGACGCCACTAGCCCTTATAACAGGTCTGTTGAGTGCCATGGGTGTTATGTTTAATGTTATCTTACCTCAACCTTTTGCTAAGCGCTATGGTTTTGTCCCGACGGTTGGGTGGGGGATGATTTTGGCCGGTTTATTTAGCAATATCCTTTCGCCAGTGTATAAGCTTTCCTTTACTCCTGATATTTGGAGTATCTTGATTTGCCTTATTATTGCTTTCTTTGGGACGGCTTTTGCTTTTTTTATTTCCATGAAGGCAGTGTCCTTGGTTTCTCCTTTGGTGGTTTCTGTCATTAGTGCCAGTGAACCTCTCTCCTCTGCTCTCTTGAGTGTTTTGTTTTTAGGATTAGTAGTGGATTGGTCTCTTCTTCTAGCAATGGTCTTGATTATTTTACCCATGATTTTCCTATCGATAGAAGAAGCGAAAGAAAGTAAATAAAAAGTCTTTTCTTAATTCTAAAAGTGTGCTATACTAGAATAGTCAATAAAACACGGGGAGATAGTTGTGAAGAGTGTTTTTAGGTTGTATCGGTAGGGGCTTGCTTTTACCGACAGCACGTTTTATCTCACATCCCTAAAAATCATACCTAAAAACAAACAAAAAGGCTTCAAATTTGAGGCCTTTTTTGGTAGAATAGGTATCATTAAAATGAACTAGGAGGCGCTTATGACTGCTACAAAAATGAACGCTCAAGAAATTATCCAATTTATCGCCAATGCTGAAAAGAAAACCAGTGTCAAAGTAACCTTTGAGGGACAACTCGCAACTGCTGTACCTAGCTCTGTTGTCAAACTAGGGAATGTCCTATTTGGAGACTGGAAAGATGTTGCTCCGCTTCTTGATGGCTTGGTAGAAAATCAAGACTATGTTGTTGAGCAAGATGCTCGTAATTCTGCAGTTCCTTTGCTAGATAAACGTGCTATCAACGCTCGTATCGAGCCAGGTGCGATTATCCGTGATCAGGTTGAAATTGGTGACAATGCTGTTATCATGATGGGAGCAGTTATCAATATCGGTGCTGAAATCGGTGCAGGAACCATGATTGACATGGGTGCCATCCTTGGTGGCCGTGCTATCGTTGGGAAAAACAGCCACGTTGGTGCAGGTGCAGTTTTGGCAGGTGTGATTGAGCCAGCTAGCGCAGAACCAGTCCGTGTTGGAGACAATGTTCTCATCGGTGCCAACGCAGTGGTTATCGAAGGGGTCCAAATCGGTAGTGGTTCAGTTGTCGCAGCAGGAGCTATTGTTACCCAAGATGTCCCAGAAAACGTGGTGGTGGCAGGTGTTCCAGCTCGTATTATCAAAGAGATTGATGCCCAAACCCAACAAAAAACAGCGCTAGAGGATGCGCTTCGTACCTTATAATTGTAAAAGTAATAAAGAGGCGGAACCCTTCTTCCAGCCTCTTTCTGCTATATCGGAGGATAGATAGATGTTAGATTTGATTCAGACTAGACGAGATTTGCACCAGATTCCAGAGATTGGCTTGGAGGAGTTCAAGACTCAGGCTTATTTGCTAGATGTGATTGAAAAATTGACTGCGGGCAAGGAGTTTGTCCAAGTTCGGACTTGGCGGACAGGTATTTTGGTTTATTTGCAGGGAAGTCAGCCAGAGCGTACTATTGGTTGGAGAACAGATATTGATGGTCTGCCTATCGTTGAACAAACAGGATTCCCTTTCGCTTCTCAACATCAAGGTCGGATGCATGCCTGTGGCCATGATTTTCATATGACTATTGCCTTGGGCTGTCTTGAGAGCGCCCTTGAGGAGCAACAGAAAAATAATCTGCTCTTCCTTTTTCAACCTGCGGAAGAAAATGAAGCTGGTGGTATGCTCATGTATGAGGATGGCGCTTTTGGAGACTGGCTACCAGACCAGTTTTATGGTCTCCATGTTCGGCCGGATTTGAAGGTTGGTCAGATTGCGACCAATACCCATACACTCTTTGCTGGGACTTGCGAGGTGAAGATTCGTTTCAAAGGCAAAGGAGGACACGCAGCCTTTCCACATGAAGCTAATGACGCCTTGGTGGCGGCTAGTTACTTTGTGACCCAGGTGCAGTCAGTTGTCAGCCGCAATGTTAATCCAATCGAGGGAGCAGTGGTGACCTTTGGTCTTTTCCAAGCCGGAACAACCAACAATGTCATCACAGACACAGCCTTTTTACATGGAACTATTCGGGCCTTAACTCAGGATATGAGTCTCTTGGTGCAAAAGAGGGTCAAAACAGTTGCAGAAGGAGTTGCAGCTGCCTTTGATATGGAAGTCGAAGTGGAACTCAAGCAAGGTGGTTATCTGCCTGTTGAGAACGATCCAGCCTTGGCACGAGAACTGATGGATTTCTTTGAAGAAAAAGACGGAATTGAGTTGATTGATATCGAACCTGCTATGACAGGTGAAGACTTTGGTTATCTCCTTTCAAAGGTTGATGGCGTGATGTTCTGGCTAGGTATTGATAGTCCCTACGCCCTTCATCACCCTCAGATGAGTCCTAAGGAAGAAGCCTTAGCTATTGGGGTGGACGTGGTCTCTAGTTTCCTCAAAAAGAAGGCAGCAGAGTAGAGGGGTTGTTTATGAAATCGGAATTGCGCAAGCAAGTCTTACACGAAATGAAGGCTTTACCTCGAGAGCAAAAACAGTTTATAGACCAAGCTTTAACTGAGCGACTTTTAAAACACCCCTTTTACCAAGAAGCTAAGGTCATCGCAACCTATCTCTCTTTTCCTCACGAATTTCAAACGCAGGGATTGATTGAGCAAGCGCTGAAGGACGGCAAGAAGGTTCTGATACCTAAAACCTATCCCAAGGGGCGCATGGACTTTGTAGTCTATGAACCGCAACAGTTGGTAAAAACTTCCTTTGGATTACTGGAGCCACAGGGAAATTTGGAAGTTGTGGATGTTTCAAAGATTGATTTGATTCATGTTCCTGGCTTGGTTTTCACGACGGAAGGATATCGGATTGGATACGGTGGAGGTTATTATGATCGCTATCTGAAACATTTTTCTGGTCATACTTTTAGTACGATATATCCTTGTCAAATTAGGGACTTTATTCCTGAAAAGCATGATATTCCTGTTCAGGAGGTATTAATTGATGAAGGAAATCTTTGATAGACGTTACCCTGTGACGAGTTTCTTCCTCTTAGTGACGGCCTTGGTATTTCTACTAATGTTGGTGACTACAGGAGGAAACTTTGACAGGGCGGATACCTTATTTCGATTTGGAGCCATGTATGGGCCGGCTATTCGCCTCTTTCCTGAGCAGGTTTGGCGTCTCTTCTCTGCTATTTTTGTTCATATTGGGTGGGAGCATTTTATTGTTAATATGCTTTCTCTCTATTATCTTGGTAGGCAAGTAGAGGAAATTTTCGGATCTAAGAAGTTTTTCTTTCTCTATCTTTTATCAGGAATGATGGGTAATCTCTTTGTTTTTGTATTTAGCCCCCAATCCTTAGCAGCAGGAGCTTCTACTTCTCTCTATGGACTATTTGCTGCGATTATCATTCTTCGCTATACAACGCGTAATTCTTATATCCAACAGCTAGGGCAATCTTATCTGACACTTTTTGTGGTTAACATTATTGGAAGTGTTCTGATTCCAGGAATCAGCCTAGCAGGTCATATCGGTGGTGCAGTTGGCGGAGCATTTCTAGCAGTTATCTTTCCAGTTCGAGGCGAAAGACGGATGTATAGTACCAGCCAGAGGTTAGGAGCGGTAGTGTTGTTCGTAGGACTCGCAGTTCTGCTTTTCTACAAGGGAATGAGTTATGTGTAGGGAATGAATAGTTAAATGCGCATGGATTCAGTTGCCAATAAGTCATCTACAAAGATGGCTTTTTTGTTGCAAAATTGGAAGGATAGCGAGTTTCTTGTATCTTATGATTTGATGAATTTGTCTGATCTTTAATAGACTAAAAAATGCTATAATAGTCAATAATAAAAGAATGGACGAGGTAGTCGAATGGAAAATTGTGTTTACATCATTTCAGGTCCTCCTGGTGTTGGGAAAAGCACAGTCAGTAAGGAGTTGGCCTATTCTTTTAAGAAAAGTGCAGTAATTGAAGGCGACATGATTTATTTAATGATTAAAGGAGGACTCGTGGCTCCTTGGGAAGATGATGGTTATTACATGGATTTATTTTGGGATAATATCATCAGTCTGATCAATAATTTCATCGACCGAGGTATTACCGTTGTGATAGAATATGTCATTTTTGAAGAGCAACTAAAGAAAATTGCAACCTTCTTAAAAGAAAAACAAGTTGCCCTAAAATATTGTGTCTTAATGGCCGAAGAAAAAATCTTGAAAGATAGGGATGGTTCTCGAAAAGAAACTGAAAGAGTGGGCAACTTATCAATACAAGCAAGAAGTGAGTTTCTAGCTAAAAATAAGGAGAAGAAAAAACATTTTCTGTATACAGATGATTTAAAAGTCCCCAAAATAGCAAATATCATTAAAACTTCAAATCGATTTTTGATTGAAAATCTGTAATCCGTCATTAAGGACTGAGGTTGAGTTGGTAGATTTAGAGACATATCACATAAATTTTTAAATTGTATGTAAATTTGTAAAATAATTAAGTCTCCAGAGTCAACTTGCTGGAGACTTAATTTATTATCTGGAAACTAATTCTATTCCTTCTCAGCCAATTCTTTTCCAAGTTGGATGATGTAATCTTTCAAGTCATCTTTGACTTGTGGGTGCTTGAGGGCGTAGTCAATAGATGTTTTCATAAAGCCAAACTTATCGCCAACGTCGTAACGAGCTCCTGTAAATTCACGGGCGAAAACACGTTGTGTTTTATTAAGTGTATCAATAGCGTCGGTAAGCTGGATTTCATTTCCAGCACCGGGAGCTTGATTTTCGAGGATCTCAAAAATTTCTGGTGTGAGCAGATAGCGGCCGATGATTGCCAAATCACTTGGAGCATCTTCTGGAGCTGGTTTTTCTACGAAAGTTTCGACGCTATAGAGACCATTAATTCCTTCACCTTGAGGAGCGATAACTCCATATGCTGAAACGTCTTCATGAGGAACAGGCATAACAGCAATTGTTGATGCGTGGGTTGTCTCGTAATCGTTCATTAATTGTTTTGTCAAAGGTACAGCGTGGTCATCTGTGATATCCATTAGGTCGTCACCAAGCATGACAACGAAGGGCTCATTCCCCACAAAAGCTTTTGCTTGTAAGACAGCATCGCCAAGACCACGAGGATGGCTTTGACGGATAAAGTGAAGGCGAATGCCAGTTGTTTCGTCTACCAATTTTAGCAAGTCATGTTTGCCTTTTTCTTTGAGGTTGTACTCAAGCTCAAAGTTTGAGTCAAAGTGGTCTTCAATAGAACGTTTTGATTTACCAGTAACAACCAGAATATCTTCAATACCTGATTTAAGAGCTTCTTCTACGATAAACTGGATAGTTGGTTTATCTACAATTGGTAACATTTCTTTGGCAAGGGCCTTTGTTGCTGGTAAAAATCGAGTTCCAAGCCCAGCGGCAGGGATGACTGCCTTTCTAACTTTTGATGTCATAAGAATCCTTTCTCTAGAGGGTTAAGACCACTCATTTTCTGCTTTAAATTCATTGTTCATGATGTCATAAATGGCATCTTTGATATTGGTTCCGTGGTAGATAACTTGGTAAATGGCCTGTGTAATTGGCATATAGACTCCAAGTTCTTGCGCTAGTTCATAGGCTGCTCGAGTCGTTGAGATTCCTTCAATCACCATGCCCATATTGGCTTCGATATCAGCTAAAGATTCTCCACGACCAAGAGCATCTCCAGCTCTCCAGTTACGAGAGTGGATGGAAGTTCCCGTTACAATCAAATCTCCCACACCAGATAAGCCGCTATAGGTCAATGGATTGGCTCCGAGTGCTACCCCTAGACGAGTAATTTCTGCCAAACCTCGAGCGATAATGGCTGCCTTGGCATTGTCACCAAATCCTAGACCATGTAAAGCTCCAGCACCGACAGCAATAATATTTTTGAGAGCACCAGCGGTTTCGACCCCGATAACATCCGTATTGGTATAAAGTCGGAAGTAGTGATTACTAAAGAGTTCTTGAACGTATTGAGCTGTGTGTAAATCTTTAGAAGCGGCAGTGATTAAAGTCAGGTCACGTACAATGGTTTCTTCCGCATGACTAGGTCCTGAAACAACGACAATATCACTGCGGAGATGTTCAGGAATTTCTTCTTCAAGGATGGTTGATAATCGTTTATGGCTATCAGGCTCTAATCCCTTTGATGCGTGCATGATGATAGCCTTATGGTCTAAGGTTTTTGCAACTTGTTGGGCAACAAGTCGTGTCACTTTTGTTGGGACAACAAACAAAATCGCATCTACATCTTTCAGTGCCTCTGATAAGTCGGTGTAGGCAATGATATTTTCATCTAGAACGACATCTTTAAAGTAGTGTTTGTTAGTATGATAGGTATTAATTTCATTGATTTGCTCGGGAATGTTTCCCCAAATACGTACCTCGTGTCCATTGTCATTTAAGACTTGTGAAAGAGCAGTTCCCCAAGAACCAGGCCCCAAGACGGCGATGGTTTGTTTTTCCATGATTTCCTCCTTAATAGAGTCCTTTTCATTATTCTATCATATTCTAGAGGATTTTGCACTTGCATTGCTGGGGAGTGGTTGCTTTGTTACTTGAAAAGTATACAAAAACCGAGGCTAAGTATTAAACTCTTAGTCTCGGTTTTGATATTCCTTAAAGTTAAAGAATAGCTCGGTTTATTTCAATTGATCTGTAATGTCTTTTGATAGCAACATTCCCAGATGATAAGTTTTATTGATGTAAGCAATGACATCATTGATATTTTCAGTCGTGTGAATTTTTTCTTTGATGTCAGACCTAAATGTTTCATCCTTCAAAAGTTGTTCTTGGTAGAGCCTTTGCAGTCTCTCCTTCTCGTACTTATTGAGCAGAAAAAGGAAAACCAAGCTAATCACAACGAGGATATAAGCATATTGGCTCATAGAAAATCTCCCTGTATGGTGGAAGTAGTAGTGAATAAATCGATTTAGTGGACCTAAAATAGTAGAGCAAGTCAGCAAAACTTGATAAGTCTCTTAACCAAATCGATATTATTTGGTTAGGTGAATTAGTAAATCGTTTAGGCAATGCGCCACATAGTTACGACGTATTGTAATAGAAATCGATATTATTTCTATTACAATACTAGTGAAGCAGTTAGCTAGTCCGCATATAAGCGGCTAGCGTCTAACAATTAGGAACTTTAGTTCCAATAACCTTAAGATTACGACGTTTTAGGACATAAATCGATCATATTTATGTCCTAAAACTAGTGAAGCGCCTAGCCAAATCTCTGATAGGATTTGGCGTTAGTTACTTAGATTGCTTTGGAATCAAGTAACTTTGGCGATTTACATCTTCTCTGGCGCTTCTACTCCAAGCAAGCGAAGGGCTTCTTTGAGAACGACTGCGGTTGCGTAGCTGAGAGCTAGACGGCTGTCGCGTTCAGGATTTTCGTCTAGGATACGTGTATGTGCATAGTACTTGTTGAAGGCTTGAGCTAGACTAATTGCAAATTTAGCAATGATAGAAGGTTCAAAGTTATCTGCCGCACGGTTGATAATACGTGGGAAGTCTTGGATGAGTTTAATGATTTCCCAGCTTTCAGCATCATTCAAGCTATATTTCTCCGCTGTTTCAGGTTTGAAATCGGCTTTGCGTAAGATAGATTGGATACGAGCGTAGGCATATTGAACGTAAGGTCCAGTTTCCCCCTCGAAGGATACCATAGCTTCTAGATCGAAATCGTATCCATTTGTACGGTCGGTCTTGAGGTCATAGAATTTAATGGCTCCGACCCCAACAGCATGCGCTACTTGGTCTTTGTTTTCAAGTTCAGGATTTTTAGCCTCGATTTGAGCCTTGGCACGACTAACAGCCTCTGCAATAGTAGGCTCTAGCAAGATGACATTCCCTTTACGAGTAGAGAGTTTTTTTCCTTCTTTTGTAACCAAACCACAAGGAACGTGAGTAATGTCGTCACTCCAGTCGTAACCCATCTCTTGCAAGACAGCTTTGAGTTGTTTAAAGTGGGCAGATTGCTCTTGACCAACGACGTAGATAGATTTGGCAAATTGGTATTCATTTTTACGGTAAAGAGCTGCAGCCAAGTCACGTGTGATATAGAGAGTTGCACCATCAGATTTTTTGATAAGGGCTGGATGTTCAATTCCATATTTCTTAAGATTCACAACTTGGGCACCTTCTGATTCAACAAGAAGGCCTTTTTCAGAAAGGATGTCTACAACTGCATCCATCTTATCGTTGTAGAAGGCTTCTCCGTTATAGCTGTCAAAGTCAACCTTCAGTTCATTATAAAGGCGGTTAAATTCTACCAAACTTTCATCACGGAACCATTGCCAAAGAGCGAGAGCTTCCTCATCTCCATTTTCCAGTTTACGGAACCATTCGCGTGCTTCTTCATCCAAGCTAGGGTCGTTTTCGGCTTCAGCATTGATGCGGACATAGAGTTTAAGAAGTTCATCGATTGGATGAGCTTTTACAGCTTCTTCGTCACCCCATTTTTTGTAGGCAACAATCAGCATCCCAAACTGTTTACCCCAGTCTCCCAAGTGGTTGACTTTGACAGTTTGATAACCGATTTTTTTGAAAATATGTGACAAGCTATCTCCGATAACAGTTGAGCGCAGGTGACCGATAGAAAATGGTTTAGCGATATTAGGACTAGACATATCGATAACAACATTTTCTTGTTTACCAATGTTTTGGTCAGCATAGTGTTCTTTTTCAGCGATAACAGCTTGCAATACTTGAGCAGAAATAGCAGATTTATCAAGGAAAAAGTTGACGTAAGGCCCAGTTGCAACAACCTTTTCAAAGGCTTGGCTATTAATCTTTTCAGCCAGTTCAGCAGCAATCATTTGTGGCGCTTTACGTTCGACTTTTGCAAGAGAAAAAGCAGGGAAAGCGATGTCTCCCATTTCTGAGTTTTTAGGGGTTTCCAGTAAATTTAAAATAGCCTCTTGGTCCAGGCTATCAATAACGCTAGCCAACTCGCTAGCAATCAATTCTTTTGTATTCATTAAGAGCTCCTTTTTGGACTTTTCTACTATTTTATCACAATTTTAAAGAAAGAAGAAAAAATTTTTGAAATCTCCTATTTTTTTGGTATAATATAGTTATAAAATTAGTTATAAATATTCACATAAGAGGATTTTATGAGAAAAAGAGATCGTCATCAGTTAATAAAAAAAATGATTACTGAGGAGAAATTAAGTACACAAAAAGAAATTCAAGATCGGTTGGAGGCGCACAATGTCTTTGTGACTCAGACCACCTTGTCTCGTGATTTGCGTGAAATCGGCTTGACCAAGGTCAAGAAAAATGATATGGTGTATTATGTACTAGCAAATGAGACAGAAAAGATTGATTTGGTGGAATTTTTGTCTCATCATTTAGAAGGTGTTGCAAGAGCAGAGTTTACCTTAGTGCTTCATACCAAATTGGGCGAAGCCTCTGTTTTGGCAAATATTGTAGATGCAAACAAGGATGAATGGATTTTAGGAACAGTTGCTGGTGCCAATACCTTATTGGTCATTTGTCGAGACCAGCACGTTGCCAAACTCATGGAAGATCGTTTGCTAGATTTGATGAAATATAAGTAAGGTCTTGGGAGTTGCTCTCAAGACTTATTTTTGACAAGGAGAGACGGAAAATGGCGATAGAAAAGCTATCACCCGGCATGCAACAGTATGTGGATATTAAAAAGCAATATCCAGATGCTTTTTTGCTCTTTCGGATGGGTGATTTTTATGAATTATTTTATGAGGATGCGGTCAATGCTGCGCAGATTCTGGAAATTTCCTTAACGAGTCGCAACAAGAATGCCGACAATCCGATTCCTATGGCGGGTGTCCCCTATCATTCTGCCCAGCAGTATATAGATGTCTTGATTGAGCAGGGCTATAAGGTAGCTATCGCAGAGCAGATGGAAGATCCTAAACAAGCAGTTGGGGTTGTGAAACGAGAGGTTGTTCAGGTCATTACGCCAGGGACAGTGGTCGATAGCAGTAAGCCAGACAGTCAGAACAACTTCTTGGTTGCTATAGATCGAGATGGCAATCAATTTGGCTTAGCTTATATGGACCTGGTGACGGGTGACTTTTATGTGACAGGTCTTTTGGATTTCACGCTGGTTTGTGGGGAAATCCGTAATCTCAAGGCGCGAGAAGTGGTGCTGGGTTATGACTTGTCTGAGGAAGAAGAACAAATCCTCAGTCGTCAGATGAATCTGGTGCTTTCATATGAAAAAGAAGGCTTTGAAGACCTTCATTTACTGGATTCACGATTGGCATCTGTGGAGCAAGCGGCATCTAGTAAATTGCTCCAGTATGTTCATCGAACTCAGATGAGGGAATTGAACCACCTCAAGCCTGTTATACGCTATGAAATCAAGGATTTCTTGCAGATGGATTATGCGACCAAGGCCAGTCTGGATTTGGTTGAGAATGCTCGTTCAGGAAAGAAGCAAGGTAGTCTTTTCTGGCTTTTGGATGAAACCAAGACGGCTATGGGAATGCGTCTCTTGCGGTCTTGGATCCATCGTCCCTTGATTGATAAGGAACGAATCGTCCAACGTCAAGAAGTGGTGCAGGTCTTCCTCGACCATTTCTTTGAGCGTAGTGATTTGACAGACAGTCTCAAGGGTGTCTATGATATCGAACGCTTGGCTAGTCGTGTTTCTTTTGGTAAAACCAATCCCAAGGATCTCTTGCAGTTGGCGACCACCTTATCCAGTGTGCCACGGATTCGTGCGATTTTAGAAGGGATGGAGCAACCTGCTCTAGCTTATCTCATCGCACAATTGGATGGAATCCCTGAGTTGGAGAGTTTGATTAGCGCAGCGATTGCTCCTGAAGCTCCTCATGTGATTACAGATGGAGGAATCATTCGGACTGGATTTGATGAGACTTTAGACAAGTACCGTCGCGTTCTCAGAGAAGGGACTAGCTGGATTGCTGAGATTGAGGCTAAGGAGCGAGAAAATTCTGGTATCAGCACGCTCAAGATTGACTACAATAAGAAGGATGGCTACTATTTCCATGTGACCAATTCTCAACTGGGAAATGTGCCTGCTCACTTTTTCCGCAAGGCGACGCTGAAAAACTCAGAACGTTTTGGAACCGAAGAATTAGCCCGTATCGAAGGAGATATGCTGGAGGCGCGTGAAAAGTCAGCAAACCTAGAGTATGAAATTTTTATGCGCATCCGTGAGGAAGTCAGTAAGTATATCCAGCGTTTGCAGGCTCTAGCTCAAGGAATTGCGACAGTTGATGTCTTACAGAGTCTGGCGGTTGTGGCTGAAACCCAGCATTTGATTCGGCCAGAGTTCGGAGAGGATTCGCGAATTGATATCCAGAAAGGGCGCCATGCTGTCGTTGAAAAGGTTATGGGGGCTCGGACCTATATTCCAAATACGATTCAGATGGCAGAAGATAATACCAGTATTCAACTGATTACAGGGCCCAACATGAGCGGAAAGTCAACCTATATGCGTCAGTTAGCCATGACGTCGGTTATGGCCCAGATGGGGTCTTATGTGCCAGCAGAAAGCGCCCATTTACCGATTTTTGATGCGATTTTTACCCGTATCGGAGCAGCAGATGACTTGGTTTCAGGTCAATCAACCTTCATGGTAGAGATGATGGAGGCTAACAATGCCATTTCGCATGCGACCAAGGACTCTCTCATTCTCTTTGATGAATTGGGACGGGGAACTGCAACTTATGACGGGATGGCTCTTGCTCAGTCTATCATCGAATACATTCACGAGCATATCGGAGCCAAGACCCTCTTTGCGACCCACTACCATGAGTTGACTAGTCTGGAGTCCAGCTTGAAACATTTAGTCAATGTTCACGTGGCAACCTTGGAGCAGGATGGGCAGGTCACCTTCCTTCATAAAATTGAACCAGGACCAGCTGATAAATCCTACGGTATCCATGTTGCCAAGATTGCTGGCTTGCCAGCAGACCTTTTAGCAAGGGCGGACAAGATTTTGACTCAGTTAGAGAATCAAGGGACAGAAAGTCCTGCTCCCGTGAGGCAAACAAGTACTGTCACAGAACAAATTTCTCTCTTTGATACGGCAGAAGAGCATCCTATCCTAGCAGAATTAGCTAAACTAGATATTTACAATATGACACCTATGCAGGCTATGAATGTCTTGGTCGAGTTAAAACAAAAATTATAAAGAATGAATTACTTGTCATTCTAGCTGTATCAAGGATACTTCTTTGACAAGTCCCCACTTTTTTGCTAGAATAGCATCACACAAACAGAATGAAAAGGAGCTGACACATTGTCGCTCCCTTTTGTCTATTTTTTAAGGAGAAAGTATGCTAATTCAGAAAATAAAAACCTACAAGTGGCAGGCCTTGGCTTCGCTTCTGATGACAGGCTTGATGGTTGCTAGTTCACTTTTGCAACCGCGTTATCTGCAGGAAGTCTTAGACGCCCTCCTTGCTGGGAAATATGAAGCCATTTATAGTATCGGGGCTTGGTTGATTAGTGTGGCTTTGGTCGGTCTGGTTGCTGGTGGGCTCAACGTTGTCCTCGCAGCCTATATTGCCCAAGGAGTTTCATCTGACCTTCGAGAGGATGCCTTCCGTAAAATCCAAACCTTTTCTTATGCCAATATTGAACAATTTAATGCGGGAAATCTAGTCGTTCGCATGACAAATGATATCAACCAGATTCAGAACGTCGTCATGATGACCTTTCAAATTCTGTTCAGGCTCCCCCTCTTGTTCATCGGTTCCTTTATCTTGGCTGTTCAAACCTTACCTTCTCTGTGGTGGGTGATTGTTCTAATGGTAATCTTGATTTTTGGCTTGACAGCTGTCATGATGGGAATGATGGGGCCTCGTTTTGCCAAGTTTCAAACACTTCTTGAGCGCATCAATGCCATTGCCAAGGAAAATCTACGCGGTGTTCGTGTGGTCAAGTCCTTTGTCCAAGAAAAAGAGCAGTTTGCTAAGTTTACGGAGGTTTCAGACGAGCTTCTCGGTCAAAACCTTTACATCGGATATGCCTTTTCAGTAGTGGAACCTGTCATGATGTTGGTCGGTTATGGGGCGGTTTTCCTCTCTATTTGGCTAGTTGCAGGGATGGTTCAATCGGATCCATCGGTTGTTGGCTCCATTGCTTCCTTTGTTAATTACCTAAGCCAGATTATCTTTACTATTATTATGGTTGGATTTTTGGGAAATTCTGTCAGTCGTGCTATGATTTCTATGCGTCGTATTCGAGAAATTCTTGACGCAGAGCCAGCCATGACCTTCAAGGATGTCCCAGATGAAGACTTGGTCGGAAGTCTTAGCTTTGAAAATGTGACCTTTACCTATCCAATGGATAAGGAACCGATGTTGAAAGATGTGAGCTTTACTGTCGAACCTGGACAAATGGTTGGTGTCGTTGGAGCGACTGGTGCAGGAAAATCAACCTTGGCTCAATTGATTCCACGTCTCTTTGACCCACAGGAGGGTGCTATCAAAATTGGAGGCAAGGATATTCGAGAAGTGAGTGAAGGAACCCTGCGTAAAACAGTTTCTATCGTTCTCCAACGTGCCATTCTCTTTAGTGGAACGATTGCAGATAACTTGAGACAGGGTAAGGGAGATGCTACTTTATTTGAAATGGAGCGCGCAGCCAATATTGCTCAAGCCAGTGAATTCATTCATCGTATGGAGAAAACCTTTGAAAGTCCAGTTGAAGAAAGGGGAACCAACTTTTCAGGTGGGCAAAAACAAAGGATGTCGATTGCCCGTGGAATTGTCAGCAATCCACGTATTCTGATTTTTGACGATTCGACCTCAGCCTTGGATGCCAAGTCAGAGCGCCTGGTTCAGGAAGCCTTGAATAAGGACTTGAAGGGAACGACAACCATTATCATCGCTCAAAAGATTAGCTCGGTTGTTCATGCAGATAAAATCTTGGTTCTAGATCAAGGACGATTGATTGGTCAAGGTACGCATGCAGACTTGGTTGCCAACAATTCCGTTTACCGTGAAATCTACGAAACACAGAAAGGAAAGGAGGAGTAAAATGAAGACAGTTCAATTTTTTTGGAATTATTTTAAAGTCTATAAGCTATCATTTGTAGTTGTCATCCTGATGATTGTTCTGGCGACTCTTGCCCAAGCCCTCTTTCCGGTCTTTTCTGGACAAGCAGTAACAGAGCTAGCCAATTTAGTTCAAGCTTATCAAAATGGCAATCCAGAACTTGTTTGGCAAAGCCTATCAGGAATCATGGTCAATCTTGGTCTGCTAGTTTTGGTTCTATTTATCTCCAGTGTGATATATATGTGTCTCATGACGCGCGTGATTGCAGAATCGACCAACGAGATGCGCAAAGGTCTCTTTGGTAAGCTTGCTCGTTTGACGGTTTCTTTCTTTGACCGCCGACAAGATGGCGATATTCTGTCTCGTTTTACTAGTGATTTGGATAATATCCTCCAAGCCTTTAACGAAAGCTTGATTCAGGTCATGAGCAATATTGTTTTATACATTGGTCTGATTCTTGTCATGTTTTCGAGAAATGTGACGCTGGCCCTCATCACCATTGCCAGCACACCAGTGGCCTTCCTCATGCTGATTTTCATCGTGAAAATGGCACGGAAATATACCAACCTCCAGCAAAAAGAGGTAGGAAAGCTCAACGCCTATATGGATGAGAGTATCTCAGGTCAAAAAGCCGTGATTGTGCAAGGGATTCAAGAGGATATGATGGCAGGATTTCTTGAACAAAATGAGCGCGTGCGCAAGGCGACCTTTAAAGGAAGAATGTTCTCAGGAATTCTTTTCCCTGTCATGAATGGGATGAGTCTGGTTAATACAGCCATCGTCATCTTTGCGGGTTCAGCTGTTTTATTAAATGACAAGACTATTGAAACAAGTACAGCCCTAGGTTTGATTGTTATGTTTGCCCAATTTTCACAGCAATACTACCAGCCTATTATCCAAGTTGCAGCTAGTTGGGGAAGTCTTCAGTTAGCCTTTACAGGTGCTGAACGGATTCAGGAAATGTTTGATGCAGAGGAAGAAATTCGACCTGAAAAGGCTCCAATCTTCACTAAGTTACAAGAAGGTGTTGAAATTAGTCATATTGATTTTTCATACTTGCCTGATAAACCTATTTTGAAAGATGTCAGCATTTCCGCTCCGAAAGGCCAGATGACAGCGGTTGTTGGGCCGACAGGGTCAGGGAAAACGACTATTATGAACCTCATCAATCGCTTTTATGATGTTGATGCTGGTGGTATTTATTTTGATGGCAAAGACATTCGTGACTATGATTTGGATAGTCTCAGAAGCAAGGTGGGAATTGTCTTGCAGGATTCGGTCTTGTTTAGCGGAACGATTCGAGACAATATCCGTTTTGGTGTGCCAGATGCTAGTCAAGAAATGGTTGAGGCAGCAGCCAAGGCAACCCACATTCACGACTACATCGAAAGCTTACCTGACAAATACGATACCCTTATAGATGATGACCAGAGCATCTTCTCAACAGGACAGAAACAATTGATTTCTATCGCTCGAACCCTGATGACAGATCCAGAAGTTCTCATTCTCGATGAAGCCACTTCAAACGTAGATACGGTGACAGAAAGCAAGATTCAGCATGCCATGGAGGCGGTTGTAGCAGGCAGAACCAGTTTCGTCATTGCCCACCGTTTGAAGACTATCCTCAATGCAGATCAGATTATTGTCCTTAAAGATGGAGAAGTCATTGAACGCGGTAATCACCATGAACTTTTGAAACTAGGTGGCTTCTATTCAGAACTCTATCACAATCAATTTGTTTTTGAATAAGAAAGAAGTTGTCCTATGTGGGCAGCTTTTTCTTGTCCATAAAAAATATTTATCACGGCCTTTAAAAAAACATATTAGACGAAAGTCATTTTGAGTGATATGATAGGACTATCGTTAATATTCGAAAGGAGAGACATCATGCCTAGAACGGTTGTAGGAGTTGCTGCAAATCTATGTCCCGTAGACGCGGAAGGAAAAAACATTCATTCATCTGTATCTTGTAGATTCGCAGAGAGCATTCGTCAAGTCGGCGGTCTCCCTTTAGTCATTCCTGTTGGTGACGAGTCAGTCGTGCGCGATTATGTAGAAATGATTGACAAGCTCATCTTGACAGGTGGGCAAAATGTCCATCCTCAGTTTTATGGAGAGAAAAAGACCATCGAGAGTGATGATTACAACCTAGTGCGTGACGAATTTGAATTGGCGCTCTTGAAAGAAGCGCTCCGTCAGAATAAACCAATTATGGCAATCTGTCGCGGTGTTCAACTTGTCAATGTTGCCTTTGGTGGAACGCTCAATCAAGAAATCGAAGGTCACTGGCAAGGACTGCCTTTCGGAACATCTCACTCTATTGAGACAGTGGAGGGAAGCGTGGTGGCTAAGCTATTTGGGAAAGAAAGTCAGGTCAACTCCGTCCATCGTCAAAGTATTAAAGATTTGGCAGCTAATTTCCGTGTAACTGCTATTGATCCAAGAGACCAGACCATTGAAGCGATTGAGTCTATCGACGAACATCGCATTATCGGTTTGCAGTGGCATCCAGAGTTTCTGGTTAATGAAGAAGATGGCAATTTAGAACTATTTGAGTATTTATTGAATGAACTGTAACGACTGGGACATCTGGTCGTTCTTTCTTTTATTTTTTCAAAATTTTTAGAATGTAGCATTTTTACGCAAACGTTTGAATTCTGATAAAAATTGGAGAAATTCGACAAAAAAACTTGAAAAAAACGAAGGTAAGCGTTATGATAGAAAAGAAGAAATATTGGAGGAATAACATGTCACATATTAAATTTGATTATTCAAAAGTTTTGGACAAATTTGTTGCACCACATGAAGTGGAATACATGCAATCACAAGTAACAGCAGCAGATGAATTGATCCGTAAAGGAACTGGTGCTGGTAGCGACTTCTTGGGATGGTTGGACCTTCCTGAAAACTACGACCGCGAAGAATTTGACCGCATCTTGAAAGCTGCTGAGCAAATCAAATCAGACAGCGATGTTTTGGTTGTGATCGGTATCGGTGGATCTTACCTTGGTGCGAAAGCAGCAATCGACTTCTTGAACCACCACTTTGCTAACTTGCAAACAAAAGAAGAACGCAAAGCTTCACAAATCCTTTACGCAGGAAACTCAATCTCATCTACTTACCTTGCTGACTTGGTAGAGTACGTAGCTGACAAAGACTTCTCGGTAAACGTGATTTCTAAATCAGGTACAACAACTGAACCAGCTATCGCTTTCCGTGTCTTCAAAGAACTTTTGGTTAAGAAATACGGTCAAGAAGAAGCAAACAAACGTATCTATGCAACAACTGACCGCCAAAAAGGCGCTGTTAAGGTTGAAGCAGATGCTAACGGTTGGGAAACATTTGTTGTTCCAGATGATATCGGTGGACGCTTCTCAGTATTGACAGCCGTTGGTTTGCTTCCAATCGCAGCATCAGGAGCTGACATCAAAGCCCTTATGGAAGGTGCGAATGCAGCTCGCAAAGACTACACTTCAGATAAAATCTCTGAAAACGAAGCTTACCAATACGCAGCAGTTCGTAACATCCTTTACCGTAAAGGCTATGCAACTGAGATCTTGGTAAACTACGAGCCATCACTTCAATACTTCTCAGAATGGTGGAAACAATTGGCTGGTGAATCAGAAGGAAAAGACCAAAAAGGTATCTACCCAACTTCAGCCAACTTCTCAACTGACTTGCACTCACTTGGTCAATTTATCCAAGAAGGAACTCGTATCATGTTTGAAACAGTTGTCCGTGTTGACAAACCTCGTAAAAACGTGATTATCCCTAGCTTGGAAGAAGACCTTGATGGACTTGGTTACCTTCAAGGAAAAGACGTTGACTTTGTAAACAAAAAAGCAACTGACGGTGTTCTTCTTGCCCACACAGATGGTGATGTACCAAACATGTACGTGACTCTTCCAGAGCAAGATGCTTTCACTCTTGGTTACACAATCTACTTCTTCGAATTGGCTATCGCTCTTTCAGGTTACTTGAATGCTATCAACCCATTTGACCAACCAGGTGTTGAAGCTTACAAACGTAACATGTTTGCCCTTCTTGGAAAACCAGGATTTGAAGAATTGAGCAAAGAACTTAACGCACGTCTATAATAGAAGAAAAGAGTGGCTTGTCCACTCTTTTTACTCTCTTTATCCATAGAAATTGGCCTCAGCCAAGACTTGTGATATAATATAGAGAGCAAAAAGGCAGACGCCTAGATACTTTATAGGAGAAACTATGTCAAAAGATATCCGCGTACGTTACGCACCAAGTCCAACAGGACTACTACACATCGGAAATGCTCGTACAGCATTGTTCAACTACCTTTACGCACGTCATCACGGTGGAACTTTTATTATCCGTATCGAAGATACTGACCGTAAACGACATGTTGAGGACGGTGAACGTTCACAGCTTGAAAACCTTCGTTGGTTAGGCATGGATTGGGATGAAAGCCCAGAAACACATGAAAACTACCGCCAGTCTGAACGCTTGGACTTGTATCAAAAATACATCGATCAATTGCTAGCTGAAGGAAAAGCCTATAAATCTTACGTTACAGAAGAAGAGTTGGCAGCTGAACGCGAACGCCAAGAAGCAGCTGGTGAAACACCTCGTTACATCAATGAATACCTTGGTATGAGTGAAGAAGAAAAAGCAGCTTACATCGCAGAACGTGAAGCTGCTGGGATCATCCCAACGGTTCGTTTGGCTGTTAATGAGTCAGGTATCTACAAGTGGCATGATATGGTCAAAGGTGATATCGAATTTGAAGGTGGCAATATCGGTGGTGACTGGGTTATTCAAAAGAAAGACGGTTACCCAACTTACAACTTTGCCGTTGTTATCGATGACCACGATATGCAAATCTCTCACGTTATCCGTGGAGATGACCACATTGCTAATACACCAAAACAGCTTATGGTTTATGAAGCACTTGGTTGGGAAGCTCCAGAGTTCGGTCACATGACCTTAATTATCAACTCTGAAACTGGGAAAAAATTGTCTAAACGCGATACTAACACCCTTCAGTTTATCGAAGACTACCGTAAAAAAGGTTATCTTACAGAAGCAGTCTTTAACTTTATTGCTCTTCTTGGTTGGAACCCAGGTGGCGAAGATGAAATCTTCTCTCGTGAAGAACTCATTAAACTTTTCGATGAAAACCGCCTGAGCAAGTCTCCGGCAGCCTTTGACCAGAAAAAACTAGACTGGATGAGCAATGATTATATCAAGAATGCAGACCTAGAAACGATCTTTGAAATGGCAAAACCATTCTTAGAGGAAGCAGGCCGTTTAACTGACAAAGCTGAAAAACTAGTTGAGCTCTATAAACCACAAATGAAATCAGTAGATGAGATTATCCCATTGACAGATCTCTTCTTCTCAGATTTCCCAGAATTGACAGAAGCAGAACGCGAAGTCATGGCAGGGGAAACAGTCCCAACAGTTCTTGAAGCCTTCAAAGCAAAACTTGAAGCGATGACAAATGATGAATTTGTAACAGAAAATATCTTCCCACAAATCAAAGCTGTTCAAAAAGAAACAGGTATTAAAGGAAAAAATCTTTTCATGCCTATTCGTATCGCAGTTTCAGGTGAAATGCATGGACCAGAATTGCCAGATACAATCTTCTTGTTAGGCCGTGAAAAATCAATCCAGCATATCGAAAATATGTTAAAAGAAATCTCTAAATAAGAAGGATGCAACAATGGACATCTGGGAAAAGATGTACGAAGAAGCACAGAAACTGTATAATCCACATGAAGTATCTGATTTTGTTTATACTAATCATGTCGTTGCCGCTGTAGAAGCAGAAGATGGACAAATATTTACAGGTTTCTGTATGGAGGGAACCTGTGGTGTATTCCATCTCTGCGCAGAGCGGGCGGCACTCTTTAATATGTACCAATTTTCAGGACAAACTAAGGTTAAAAAAGTATTAGCCTTTCGAGAGCAACCACCTTATGGTGGAAGTTCCGGTATGCCTTGTGGCGCTTGCAAAGAGTTCCTCTTAGAGTTGAACGCTGAAAATAAGGACGCAGAATTCATGATGGACTACGATACAAGAAAGACGGTGAAAATCGCAGAACTAATCCCATATTGGTGGGGAGAAGAACGTGCTTCTAAGTTTAATAATCAATAGAAGAGTCAGTATAATTCTGGCTCTTTTTACTTAATTTGAAAAAAGATAAAAAAAGTTGTTGACAAGTTAGAAAAAGTCTGTATAATAGTAAGAGTTGAAAACAACTCTGGTCCGTTGGTCAAGGGGTTAAGACACCGCCTTTTCACGGCGGTAACACGGGTTCGAATCCCGTACGGACTATGGTATGTTGTGGTTGCGGCACTTGATGAAAAAAGATTAAAAAAATTTCAAAAAAGTGTTGACAAGCGAAAGCGACTGTGATATACTAATATAGTTGTCACTTGAGAGAAGCAAGTGACAAAGACCTTTGAAAACTGAACAAGACGAACCAATGTGCAGGGCACTACAACTAAGGTTGTAGTACTGAACAATGAAAAAACAATAAATCTGTCAGTGACAGAAATGAGTGAGAACTCAAACTTTTAATGAGAGTTTGATCCTGGCTCAGGACGAACGCTGGCGGCGTGCCTAATACATGCAAGTAGAACGCTGAAGGAGGA